>NZ_JBALMO010000308.1:0-5512 GCF_036963345.1 Bacillus sp. JJ722 | reverse complement strand
GGATGTTATATTGCTCTTTTTTCGTATTAACGATTGAATTTAAGGAATGCTAAAACGATGAAGAAAAAGCAATATTTTCAAATATATTAACATTGTTGACATAACACTAAAAGGTGTTATAAGATACAAAACAACACTAAAAGGTGTTACTTTATCAAAAGTTAAGGAGAAATAAAACCATTATGGCAGATCATAATCAAAATGTAGTTGAAGAAATTAAACAAACTGCTATTTACAATGCCCCTATACATAAAGTATGGGAAAAAGTTTCTACTGCAGAAGGAATTGCTTCATGGTTTATGCCGCCAGTTGATTTTCAACTAGAGGTAGGCCATGAATTTACTTTACAATCACCATTTGGGCCATCTCCGTGTAAAGTATTAGAAGTTGAAAAACCTCACCTTTTTTCTTTCTCATGGGATACTGATGGATGGGTTGTTTCATTTATCTTGAAAGAGATAGGCGATCAAACAGAATTTACACTAATCCACGGTGGTTGGAAAAATAAAGAAGCAATTATATCGAAGGCTAAGCAAACAAGTTCTGATGTACGCGATAGAATGAATCAAGGTTGGGTTGATATTGTTACTATTAAATTGAAAAAAGTTGTTGAAGCTTAAATGACTGCGTCAGCAAAAAAGTATGACGTGTTCCAAGCTATCGCAGATCCAACTAGGAGAGAAGTACTTCGTTTACTCTTAAAAAAAGAACTACCTATTTCTCAAATCACAGCCCATTTTCCAATGAGTCGTACAGCTGTTGTAAAGCATCTCCATATTCTTTCTGAAGCACAATTAATAAGTGGAGAGAAAGTTGGTAGAGAAAAAATCTATCGGTTACATCCAGAACCTTTAACAGAATTAAAGCAATGGCTTTCTTATTATGAGCAATTTTGGAGCAATAAATTATCCATCCTGAAACATGTTGTTGAAAACGAGGATGAGATACAGGTTGTAAAAACCATTACCGATTTAGAGTAACTAATTATATTTAATTTATTTGGAGGATTTATAAAATGAATACAGGACAAGAGAAGTTTTTTACATTTATTCTTGAAAGAGTACAAGATGATAAACAAGAGGAAGCGAAAGCATTGCTTGCAGAAAGCTTTCAAAAACAACAAGATAGAACTTTCAATATGGATTATATGAATAGCTTCGTTCCGAGAATGATCAGTATATTAAAACCTGAATCTGTTTCAGAAGTGAAAGCCATTATGGAACAGTTTGCTAATAATATTAAAAAATAATAGCGCTATTTAGTAAAGAAAAGGACCTAAGAAAAATATTTTTTCAGGTCCTTTTTTTATCATTATTTAAATACTTTTTGTAGGACAATCTCATCTCTTATCGGAATACCA
The DNA here is from genome assembly GCF_036963345.1 of Bacillus sp. JJ722. Lineage (NCBI taxonomy): Bacteria > Bacillati > Bacillota > Bacilli > Caryophanales > Bacillaceae > Bacillus > Bacillus sp. JJ722. The sequence goes on along the minus strand of NZ_JBALMO010000308.1, from coordinate 4,152 downwards.
TCGTTACCTATTAAAGGTATCTCAGGTTTTAACTTTCTTGCTTCGTCAACTGCATTACACAATATCTGTGATAAGCTGTACCCACGTTTTTGATAAAATTTTAACGCTAACAAATTATCATTAGTCGTAACAAGTTTAACCAGATTACAATTATTATTCATAGCCATATCTTCAACGGATTGAAGAAGTGTTGTACCAATTCCTTTACCTTCTTCAAGACTATCTAGAGAAATAATTTCACATTCATCCTCTATCATTGTATAGGTGATTAAACCGATCATTTCATTCTTTTCATTTAAAAAAGTAAAGCCTTCTAGCTTAGTACAATCATAACTACCACTGGATATAACCATTTCTGGACTACCCCAATTTTGTTCGAAAAAATCTTTTATTAATTTAGTAGGTACATCTCTATTTGATACTACTCCCATAAAATCTCCCCTTTATTGCCAACCTCATTCCAATCTCTATGAAACATTAAGCTACAAATTGCTTATCATCCCTCTGTCCGTATAAATAGTAACCGGCGAAGCAATAGCTAGTTTCTCAGAGAACAGCCACCTTCTGCCCACAGGACCAAATAGAATAAAGCAGCCGTCTTCATGTTCACCCATAAAATTTAAATATTCCTCATAGTATAGTTCTTCATGATCTCGAACTGGAATCTTAATATCTTCAAATTTTTGTGCAACTTTATTTAAATCATCTGTAGTAAGACTCATTTCACTAATTGATAAAACATTATTTGATGTAAATACTTGATCTGTAGAAGTGGGTGATATTTCTCTTCTAGCAATATATTCGACGATATTGCCTGCTGGATCTTCAAAATAACATGCATTTGCTTGTGCTCTACCATCAAAGTCAATCTCATCAACGCCGTCTTCTCTCAATAGCTCTACTCGCTCAGCAAGCCAGCTTTTTGCTTTTTGAAATAAATTTGAGTGGATATTAAATGCAAAATGATAATAATAATCATTTTGTTCTTGGTCTTTCATTAATTCAAGTTCGCTACTACCTATTTGAAAGATGGCATTAGTTGTATTAGCCGACAATAGCTTAAACTGTAATAGATCTTTATAAAAAGATACTGTCTGTTCAAAATTAGAAATTAGAAGTTGAACTTTTTTAATTTTCATCTGCTCTTCCCCCCATATCCATTTTTAGAATAATATAACATTTTATTTTAAATTTTCAAAAATCTATACACCAGCTTTCAATGATAACTATTACGAATGTGATGTTAAAGGAAATTGAAAATGCTTCTTTTTTTCTAGAAATGACGGACGAACAAATAATGTATCATCACTATCAGTTATGAACTCTGTATGAATCTCTTTCCCGTCATAATCTGGTGTAAAGTAAAAATTAATCGTCTCCGTTTCAGAAGTAACAATACTATTTATAATATAATCTATTTCAACGGGTTTCCTGCTGATCACATCATATAGATGAAGCTGATTGTCCTCATGATTATATATTACAATCACATCTTCCTCTTCGAGATAATAAATCGCATCATTAAATACTAGGATCAAGTAGAACATTAATAGAGACTCATTATTAATTACTCCTAATATTGAAGATACAGATATTCTTTCAACTGCGAATCTTTGAATCAACTCATAGTCTTTTTCATTAGTTATGTCCAATCGACGTAAAGTAGATCTTGCTGGTAGCCTTTTAACTTCCGAAATATTCATCGTATAACTACTTTCATGAACCTTTTCAAAGCCAAATGTAGGGTAAAAATCTAGAACCGTTTTATTTGCAAATAAGTAGGTAAAATCATAGTCTTTTTCATACTTTTCGATGATGTGATTCATTAGCTTCGTACTTAAACCTTGATTTCGATAATCAGGATGCGTCATCACCGTGCCCACTTGTATAGCATTATATTCTTTACCGTTTGATACAATCGTCATTTTACTTATAGATGCATTTGCAATCACTTTATCTCCATCAATATATGAATAACATATATATTTGTCGTTCCAACACCCTTTCTCGTACCAGTTTTTAAAGTCAATCTGAAACACCATTTTTGCCAATTCGTTAAAGCTTTTCTTATAAACTTCATGATCCTTGTAGTCGCTTATTAATTGATAATGACTCATTATTAATCACCTTTCCTTTAATCTTTATGTTTTTTCACCTGCCGTTCCGCTCACCTCCAAAAAAGAACAAAAAAGACTACAAGAAGAATAACCTTCTCATAGTCAAATTTAAGTTCAGTATGAATAAACCTACTCCAATAAGGAATAGAACATTACTTAAGATTCGCTTTAATAAGATATAATGTCTTCTAATCGCCATGTGTAAAAAGCTCACTAAATAAAACTAAGAAAAAACCCTTAATTGACTTTTCACACTATCAAATTCGTGTTTGAATTTTAATTAGCGATTAATAAGTTTCATCATAAAAAATCAAAACCTCTTTTCAGAAAATTTCGTAATAAATATATATGATTTATTACATTTTGTAAACCCTTGAAGTTAATAAGTCAGAGCAAACCATTGAAAATAGGATTTCAATGGTTAAACCCTATTTTACTGCGAATTTCCTTCAATAATGGACCGCTAACTGCTCTTGCTTTATCTGCCCCATACAATAATATTTCATCCAATTTTTCTGGAGATGCCATCAGTTCTCTATACCTCTCACGTGGTTCTTCTAAAAACCTATTCATCACATGAAATAGCTCTTTCTTAGCCTCTCCCCAACCAATTCCATTTACATATTGATTTTTCATTTTATCAATCTCATTTGTAGAAGCAAATTCTTTATACAATGTAAAAATAATGGATTGATCTGGATCTTTTGGCGCTTCAGGTGGTAATGAATCTGTTTTTATTTTATTGATTAACTTTTGTAACTGCTTAGGTTCATCAAAAAGAGGTATTGTGTTGTTATAACTCTTACTCATCTTCCTACCATCTAATCCTGGTAATACCGCTGTACTTTCTTGTACTTTGTAATTCGGTAACTTGAATGTATCACCATAGACATGATTAAAACTCTCAGCAATATCCCTTGCAATTTCTACATGTTGTATTTGATCCTTTCCTACAGGTACAGTATCAGTCTTAAATAGCAAAATGTCCGCCGCCATAAGAATCGGATAAGTAAAGAGCCCCATGTGAACACCTAAATCTAGATCCTTATTACTTTCTCTATTAGTTTCAACAATCGTTTTATATGCATGAGCTCGATTCATTAAGCCTTTAGATGCAAAGCATGCTAAAATCCAATTTAATTCAAATATCTCTGGAATATCCGATTGTCTATAGAAAATTGCCTGATTAGGGTCCAACCCTAAAGATAACCATGTTGCAGCATTCATATAGGACAGCTGTCTCATTTCATCTCCATTATGGATTTTTGTTAAGCCATGATAATCAGCTATAAAGTAAACTGGCTGATAATCTGGTTGATTGGCAAGCTCTAGAGCAGGTTTTATCGCTCCAATGTAGTTCCCCAAATGAATGCGTCCCGTTGGCTTAATTCCGGTTAAAATCATTTTCTTCATGCATATACCTCCATTTCTTCAAAACACAAAAAGGGCTACTCATCCATAAAAAAAGGACGAGTAACCCGTGGTGCCACCTTTATTCGTTTACATATGTAAACGCACTTAATCCGTACAGAAACAAAACACTTGTCTCGATACTTAGTCTCTTTTAACGGTAAGACAATCCGCTAGACCTACTACACTTTTCAATCTAGAAGCTCAGAAGCCCATTCAACAATAATCCTGTACTGATTCTCACCTACCATCAGCTCTCTGAAACATTCTTAATGCCTACTCTTCTTCTTCAACGCTTTAACTATTATTTCCATATTAAAAGATAAGCAATGCGAAATCAAGTAGGAAAAATAATCAATCGAACACCTTTACCAGCAAAAGACTATATGCTACCAGAATCTCATTCTGTAATCTATAAAGTAAAACGTTAATCGGGTTTCTTACTGGCGATTAATCTCCCACTTAAACGTCTTCGTTTTTACTTTCGTTTTGAAGTGATAGTCTTAGCGCCATGAACGGGATAAAAGTAAAACAGCGACAGAAATAGTATGGAGAATATACATGTATGGAACGAAGCTTCATAAGAAAAAACGCAGCTTATTTATTGGCTATTTCCATATTAAAT
>NZ_JBALMO010000307.1:0-11628 GCF_036963345.1 Bacillus sp. JJ722 | reverse complement strand
ACTTTACATTAGAAGCCCGTGAAATAGTAGCTAGAAGGATTTCACATAAAATAAGGTGTAATTTTTAAGTAAGAAAAAATAAAGGGTTTGTTAATATGCGAATAGGAAGATTTTTATACGTAGATGGAATTAATGGTAGTAACATTAATGTAGGTAACATTAACAATCCGTTCAAGACCATCCAGTACGCTTTAGACTATTCGAAACCTAACGATACAATATATGTTAAAAATGGCATCTATAATGAGCGAATATTATTACCGAAATCTGGAACCTACAAATACCCAATTAAACTTAAAAACTATCCTGGTCACACTCCTGTTGTAGATGGTACAGGAATAACTTGGAATGGAAACAAAAGTTGGGGTGCTTTAATAGATTTAAATAAAAAAAGCCATTGGATCATCGAAGGATTACATGTGAAAAATTCTTATGCTATGGGAATTGGAGTAAGTTATTTTGTGGCTGAGAATCCAGTTCATAAAAGTATAACTATTAGGGATTGTCATACAACAGATACAAATGGCTCAGGGATTCATGTTATGCTTGGAGAAGACATAAAAATTGAACATTGTACTGTTACAAGAGCTTGTAAAGAATTAGGACATGAAGGTATTTCGATTAACAATGTAAATGGATTTGAAGTTAAAGATTGTAGAGTAATTGATTGTTTCAAGGAAGCTATAGACGCTAAAGATGGTTCTCGAAACGGGTCTATACATGGTTGTTTTGTATCCGGAGGAGTTCGTTGTGGTATTTATATTGATGCTTTTTCGAAAAAATCTTATAACATTGATGTGTACGAAAACACGGTAACGATTCCAAACGGGGTAGGCTTTTCAACTGGAGCTGAATCAGGAGGAGTACTAAAGGATATTACTTTTCAAAATAATATAGTCTATGATTCTTTACGTGGGTTTAACATCGCATCACATAACAATGAATCGAATAAACCATATAAGATTCAAAGAATTACTATACAAAATAATACTGTTTTTAATGTAACGTACACCGGTGTTTTTATCACAGCAACAGTTGAAGATGTAGTAATCGATAATAATATTTTACATCCGTCAGCTAATTCAGCTCCTCTTGGCATTCATGTATTTAATTTTACACTTACAGATAAAAAAGAGCTTAAAGTAAAAAACAACATATTTAAAGCAACTACAAAAAACAACCCGAATTTACTTTTTGGTGATGATTATATAACAGTTAGGGACACAGATTCATTAATGGTTGACCCTTTCGGAACACGTTCAGGATCAAGAGATTTTCGGGTGGTTGCAAGTTCCTATTCAAAAAAAGATATAGGAGCTTCATTAAATTGGAGAAAATATTAATAAATCTAAAGACATCGTCAATCGGCGGTGTCTTTTTGTGAAATAAAATAACAGTTTTATAGGACTAAAAGGAGGAATTTTTTATATGGCAGAAATTAAAAATGAATTATCATTAGCTAAAATTAATCAGGTTTCAGAGCAACTAGACCAAACTGAGCAATCTGAAATTGAAGAAGGTCTATATAAGGGTTTAAATATTACCTTCTACCCTCTTTTTGACAATAATTAAGATTGATAAATTATTAATGGAGTTACAACAGTTATTTATTGAAGCAAAGCAAGGAAAAATTAAATTAACAGATGAGATGTTTGATTACATTATTAACCTATTAACTAATAAACATTTTACTCATTTCAAAGATCAAATGCCTTCTACTCTACTTGGCAGAGATGGTAAAGAAGGATTGTTTGATTGGTTAAACCGTTTTACTAAAAGTGGATTATTTAAACTAATATTAGAAGAAATTTTCTTACCGAGCGAGATTCAAAAAGTAATGAATTCTGTATTGAATGTTTCTGCCAAAGGAATTGTTGCCAATGATTTCGAGAAACAATTACAAGATAGAGTTGCAAGTTTACAATTCAAATACAAGGATATGTTTGCCCAGGTTGGGAAAATTGGTGAGACAAACAATGTAAAAAACGTACTTGCTGATCCGGTACATTAAAAAGTGAGTTGATACCAATGGTTGTAGTAAAGAACATGAGAGAGCTTGAAAAGTATGTAAATAGTGTACAAGGACAAAAGCGATACTGAATCAAACTAATATAAAGAAAATACTAACACAAGAAGCTATGAGATTAGAAGGTTACTTGAAAGATGAACTTCAAAAATATTTTATCTCCTACTCCCCTGTCCAATATGCTAGAACAGGAAATACTGTTAAATCTATTAAAGTGACTAATCCTCGAAACATTAGTTCTATTCAATGGATTATCAGTATTATTTTTGATGAATCTCTTGCTTACACCCTTCTTACATGGGCAGTGGACAGTAACGCAGGCCGCTGTAAAATTCCCGCTATGGATGGGAGTTTCTACCGTTTTCTATTCAGCGACAAATAGTGTTCAAGCGTTGATAGACAATATTTATGCTCTAGATCTTCAATTAGTCTCAATTAAAAAAGTCTTAAACAATTCAGATATATCTTCTGTTTTTGATAATGCCACAGTTGCTGCGGTTAAGTATGGTCAAACCATAGAAAATACTCTCAAATCCTTGGGGGAGATTAGTAAATTAGGTTTTGATCTAGGAGAAGCTGAAGAGTTAAATAATAACTCCATGTTGCTTTCTACTGTTGGTGAATTTAAAGATACTACAGATGCAGCAAACTATTTAGTAGCAGTTATGAGACAGTATAAATTAGAAGTCTCTGATACTATTGATGTTGTAAATGCTTTAAATAGCGTATCTAACCAAACAGTTGCTACTACTGAAGGTATAGCTCAGGCATTAAGTAAATCAAGTGCAAATGCCGCAATGGCGGGGGTTTCTTTTCACGAATTAACAGGAATAGTGTCGCAAACTGTCGAAACACTGAAAATATCCGGGAATGAAGCTGGCACGTTCTATAAGACCTTATTCAGTCGTTATTTAAGAGAAGAATCACAGAGTATGATTGAAGGTCTTGGAATTAAAACAAAAGAAATGAGTGGAGAATTACGTTCTACTACTGATGTACTTGCCGAACTAGGGAGTCAGTGGGAGACTTTTGACGCTCAGACTAAAAATGCTATTTCGAGTCAATTTGGAGGGGGCTGGCACGTAGCGAAAGTTACCAGTCTCCTTGAGAACCAAGCAAGAGTTGCAGAAAATACTATTTTTTCGATGGATTCTTATAACAGCGCAGTTAATGAGATGAAAGTATTTGAAGGCGAATTAGAGTATCAAACTAATCAAATGATCGCATCTTTCCAATTGTTATCGCAGACTATTGGTGATAATGGTGTTCGTCAACTTATCGTAGGTTTGTTAAATTCAGTTACAAGTTTAACAACTGACTTCGCAAGTTGAATTGTTAGCTGGTGCATTCATGGATTCAAGTCAGGCTGCTGACATAATACTGAATCTCTATATAAGAATGCTCAAGCTACAGATAACCAAAGACAAAGGCTTGAACAATTAATAGCTCAGTATAACGAACTTGCCCCAAGTGCTGGTAATAACGCATAAAAACAAGAAGAATTACAGACAGTACTCAAAAATATTCAGCAAATTGCCCCCCACCTTATTGAATCTACTGATGCATATGGAAATGCTTTAACGTTAAATAAAGAAAAAGCTGATCAATATATAAGTTCCCTAAAGGAAATGACAAAGGAACAACTTCTTCAAGCGTCTACAGCTAATGGAATTGAAATAAATACTGTTAATGATGAATTAGATGAAATTAATAATGATTTAAAAGCTGTTGAAGATGCAGTTAAACAACGTTTCTACTCCATACAGAACTATCAAAAAGAACATGGTGTATTTATGCTGATAAAGAATATGTAAAGCGAACTAAGGAATTAAATAAAGAATTAAATAAAGAATTAACAGACAGTGTTCAGAATGGCACTAGAGAACGTTCTGATAATATTAGAGCACAACTTATGCAGGACGAAATAGAGTACAGAAATTACGTTAACAACATGAAAGATAGTTCAGGACAACTAGTTGAGTACTCTGAAAACGTTGCAAAAGTTCAAGAATTAGAAGGTAAGAAAAAAGGACTTGAAGAACGCCAAAAAGCCATGGATGAGATGACCAATAGCTTAGATGGTAACTCAAAGGCTAATATAGAATATAGAAAATACTGATGCTCTATCTAGCGTTGATGCAAAAGCTAAAGATGCTTTAACTGCAACGGTAGACACTGTATCAGCAATGAGTGATTTATCTGGATCAGTTGATGGTGCATCATCATCTTTGGAAGGCATGGGTGATTCAGCTACTAATGCGGCAGGCGGTATGGGTATTGCCCAGAACGAATATGAGCAACATGATCTGATATATCGTATAATAGTAAAATACAATATAAAAAGGATGATATTATGGGCTCCACAGGTTTATTTATAACTCTCATCATATTTACTATTGGATCCGTCATAAGCTTTTATTATGCTTTTTCCTTTGCAACAAAATCCTTAAAAAAACATGAAAACGAAAATACACAACAAGATAAGGGAACTACACAAGTTAAAAAAAATAAAAATTAACACTCTCATTTTTAATTTTTATATTCAGGATCGAAACCTAAAATTCTTTTTCCCATTAACTTTTGTTTGATGTACTTCCATTCCCGTTGTCTTATCCTACGCTAATGTAACACTCCCATTCATCCAGTTCTGCCTTAACATTCATTGCCACGCTCCTATATTTCTCCAGCAATTTAGGTACAATTTATTTAATTTTCCAATAAAAAAAGAGCCGATTTTTTACAGCTTAGCAAAAAAACCAAAATACCTTCTATGAATAGAAAGATATTTTGGTTCCCTTATTTTTTATAAACAATTTATCTTCGTTTAAAATGTTCACGAAGAAGCTTCATTTTTCTTTTTCAATTATTTTAAGTACTTATCTAAGAATGGGATCATCGCATTGTAGAATTCAATTTGATTTTCTACGTTAGAGAATCCATGACCTTCATTATCTTTTAGCATATATTCAACATCAATACCTCTGTCTCTTAATGCTTTAACAATTTGATCAGATTCATTCTTATTAACTCGTGGATCATTTGCTCCTTGTGCAACAAACAGTGGTGTTTTTATTTTATCCGCATGGAAAACTGGTGAAACAGATTTTAACAACTCTTTATCTTTCTCGGGATGTCCGACTCTTTCGTAAAACATATTACGCATTGTTTCCCAATAAGGAGGAATTGTGTCTAACAATGTAAAAATATTTGAAACTCCTACATAATCAACAGCCGCCGCATATAAATCCGGTGTGAATGTAATTCCAGCTAATGTAGCATAACCGCCAAAGGATGCCCCGTATATACCAACTTTCTTAGGATCTGCAATTCCTTGCTTTATAGCCCATTGAACGCCATCCGTAATATCATCTTGAATTTTTAATCCCCATTGTTTATTTCCTGCTTGAAGAAATTCTTTCCCGTAACCAGTAGATGATCTAAAATTCACTTGAAGTACAGCGTAACCACGGTTTGCAAGTAGTTGAACTTCAGGGTTAAACATCCATACATCGCGAGCCCATGGACCACCATGAGGATTTACAATCAACGGTAAATTTTCTGGTTTTTTATTTTTCGGAAGTGTTAAATAACCATTAATTGTTAGACCATCTCTACTTTTGTAAGAGATCGGATGCATCTCTGCCATATTATTTGGATCTAACCAAGGACTTAAACTAGCTAACTCAATCATTTTGTCAGTTTTTGAATCATAATAATAGTATTTTCCGTACACTGTATCACTTGAAACACTAAGAATAAATTTTGTTCTTTCTTGGTTGTAATCCTCAATTGCTAATTCACTTTCACTTACCTTTAACTTTTCTTTAATACTATTAAATAGTTTTTCAGTCTTCTCATCAAAGAATTTATAATGTAGCTTATCTGTAAAATAAGTAGCAAATAATAATTGATCTCTTGTTGTATCATATGACGCTCCCATTATATCAACATTTGGATTAGCGTAAATCACTTCTTCTTTCGCTTCTAAATCATATTTTACAAGTTCTACTTTATCGCGACCTTTGTTAGAAAGCGCATAAATAAAACGATTATCTTTAGTAAACGTTAGTGGAAAAACCTCGTCTCCAGCCTCCATTTTAATAAAAGGTTTGAATTCATCCTTTTCAGATTCTCTGTAAAGGATATTACCCTCTACCCCATCTGATTGAAGGGCCATTCTAATCTTTCCATCGCGGTCAGCTAACCATGATAATATATTACCTGGATTTTTGGCTACGTGAGTAGTTTCTCCTGTTTTAACATTTAACTTATATACATCAAATAACTTTGGATTCTCTTTGTTCATTGTAATGAGAATTTCATCTTTAGTATCTTTTAATATACTTAATATACTTACTGTTACATTAGGATATGGCGTTAAATCCTTTTCCTCAGCACCATTGAAAGTGGATGAATAAATGTGATAATTCTCGTCTCCACCTTTATCCTTCACATAAAAGATACTGTCATCTTTCCAAAAGAACCCGCCAATATCTCGATCCTTAGCATTAGTCACACGTACTGGATCACTATTTTCATTCATATTCTTAACAAACACATTTGAACGGTTTTCCCATGCACTAGTGTATGATAAGTAATTTCCATCTGGAGAAAGTTGATATCCAGAATTCCCTGGGCTTTTCACAAAGTCTTCTACTGGGATTTCCTTAACTCCTTTATTGTCAATATCTTTGTTCTTAACTGTATGGAAATTTTCAAACACCGTCGCTAGTTGTTTTACCGTTATGTAATCAGATTCTAACGAAACTCCCTTAAACAAGCCAAGCTTCTCAGCAGAACTCTTATAATCTGCTAGACTCTTTTCTTTCTCTTCTAAATCTAGTGCTCTAATAAGAATGCGTGCCACTTCTTCACTTGTTATAGTAGCCTTACGATTCTCTAACTCGCCTTTTAATACCCACTTATCAGCTATTTCAGATCTCATTGCATCTGATTCATGTTGATAAGTCAATGCTGTTAAAGCATACTTAATAAAATCTTCAACAATTACTTTCTCTTCATAGTTGATTCCTGTAGGAAAAACCCCTTTGTTCACTAAGCTCTCAATTGTAGCATCATTATTCGAGTTGTTGGCTAATGCAGAAAGCGGTAGACTTGCTGCAAGTACCAAGATGAAAGCTATAAATAATATTTTTTTCTTCACAAAATATCCCCCTTTACTAGAGTACTAGTTTGATAGTACCTGTAAGAGGAATTTTTTGTCAAGGTATTATTACCATAAATTCAATAAAATGTCATATAAACACTTCTTCAAAACTATTTATACAAACAGTTTATGAAGAAGTATAGCTAGCATTTTATTCAATATAGTTTAAACTGTGGCTTTGCCTCATTAAACAACCAATATCTAAGATGACGATAAAGAATGATTGCCATCAACGAAAGGGGCAACCATAATAACATATAAGGTACACATATTTGCCCAAGAATATTTAACGGTAATTTACTGTAATCCCACACAGATAATCCAAACCAAACATTAATCACTAAGCCAGCAATTAATTCAATGAATGTTACTAAAAGTGTTGCAATAAACGCTTGTAAATAAAGCGGTATGTCGAATGGAAGAATCTCATTGCTCAACCCGATCACAATAAAACATAAACCGCCAACAACTCCCATAGTCCAATGGGTATGGCCACGCCATAATATTTCAATCCATAAGTAAAATGCACCTCCGATTAATGCAAGATGAAGCAATTTCAATCCTTTTTGAATAGCCAATATTCTTCCTCCTATTACGTTATTGGTTCATTATGTAGAAAATTGACCTTCATATTATTACCAATCATAGGGTTTTTATCTGCAGAAAAAACAATGAAATACTTTTATCTTTCAGAATGGAAGAGCTGCTTTTGTCTTATAGAAAAATGAACGGATATTCGTATCAAATGTATCTTTTCCGTTTTATCTTTCAACTTACCTGTACCGATATAATTCGGATTAACATAAACAAGCTGTTCAGTAATATCATGAACAGCTTGTTCTTGAAATACTTGATTGCTATACATTACTAGCTACAGTCTTAAAACTTATACTAAAAGTAATGTAGCAATCCTTTAATGAAACTTCATATTGCAGGTTATTTTTATCTAGAATACTAGCTACAATTGACAGTCCGAGTCCTGTGCCAGAAATCTCTTTATTTCTCGATTCCTCTACAACGAAGAAAGCATCCCAAATATAAGGCAAGTGCTGTTCTTGTACACTCGTTGTTTTATTAGTGATATTAAATGTAATCTTGTCATTGGTATCATGCTTTAACGCAATTTGTATAAAATCTTCTTCACAATACTTGATCGCATTGGTAATAAGATTGTTCATGACAATTTCGATTTGATTACTGTCTTCTTCTATTATTGTTTTACAAACAGTATTAAGATCCAGCTTTAAAAAGATATCTTTATTCTGCAAGGCTATTTTATGTTTTGCTAGCACTTTTTGAAGGAGTTCTTTTAGATCAAAAGGCTCTTTTTTCACTTCTAATTCATGTACTTTTGATAGTTTTATTAAGTAATCAACCATATCGCTTGTGTATTTAACTTGTTCTAAAATAATATCCGAATAAGTCCCATCGTCAAGACCATCTTTTATCCCAATTGTATATGCTTGGATTAGCGACATAGGCGTCTTTACTTCATGGGAGATGCTTGATATCAATGTATTTAAGCTTTGATTTTTCTTCTCTAATTCTGAATGAGCCTGTTTCAAACGATTGCTCATATTGTTAATACTGTGAGATAACTCTTCTATCTCATCTCCAGTATGAATTTCCACTTGCTTAAAGTTTAGATCGGCTATTTCTTTTGCAACACTTTTTAACTTCTCTAAAGGGGTAATCATTTTTTTGGAGAAAAAAGCAACCAATATTAAACTAATGATAATTCCAAAAAGTACAGAGTAAAAATACAACTGATTGACGATTGTCAAAGCATCCGTATTGTGAATAACAACAGTTCCTAGTAAAACAATTTGATCATCTTGCTTATACATAACGGTTAGCAAACTTGACTTTAGTTTACCTTGATTAAATAGTAATCTTACTGTTTTACCTTCATTTATTTTGTTCAACGAATCTTCTGTAATCCAAAATTTATTTAAAACAATTTGATCTTTAAATAAGGCAAACTTAATATTTTCATTGATTGTTTCCGTACTTCCATTATTTTCAACGGTAACGATTGTTACATTATTTTCATCTTCAATCTTTTGTTCAACTTCTAATAATTCTTGATGGCTTAAATCATTTATCTCTTCATAAACTGTATTTAATTTTTTTCTCATTTTATATAAATAATAGTCCGAAGAAAAATAATTATTTAGCAAATAAGAGACCCCAAAAACTACGAGCATAATAATACTCACCATTATTAATAATTTTTTACTTATTTTATTCGTCTTTATCATTGAAACTGTACCCCATTCCTCTATGGGTAATAATATGGTTTACTCCGATTTTATCCCGTAGTCTATTAATATGGGTGTCGATTGATCTCTCTTCCCCTAAATAATCCATTCCCCAAACCATCGACAATAGTGAATTTCTAGTCAATACTTGCCCTCTGTTTTCGTATAAAAATCGCAATAAATCAAATTCTTTTTTAGACAATACTATTTCTGAACGATCTTTATATACTTTCATACTTTGTAAATCTATTTTCAAATTTCTTATCTGAACAATCTTTTCCGTTCCTAGCATTTTTTTCACTCTAAGTATTAAAATACGAGGGTCAAATGGTTTTCTAATATACTCATCGGCCCCAATATCTAATGCACTGAATTCGTCATCATTTGAAGATCGTGCCGTTAACATAACCACTTTAGTCATGCTGACATTCTTTATTTCACGACATACCTCAAGGCCACTCATCTTAGGCATCATCCAATCCAAAACAGCTAGGTCCACTTTTGTTGAATAAAATTGTTCAAGAGCCTCTTCACCATTTAAAGCAACGAAAACACGAAAACCTTCTTTCTCAAAATAGGTCTTTAAAATGGTTACCATATGTTTTTCATCATCAGCGATTAATATATTCAAACTAAACCTCTCCTCATGTTTCTATCATACTAAGATCGATTGATTTAACTATTTTTTCAAGTTGCGAAAGAGAAAAGGCTAAATCATTATTTTAGGTTTCACCTTTTTACAATCTTTATTACATTATAAACACCTATCTATTTCACTTCGGTCGTTTACTCTAGTTATTTAAACTTAATAAAGTGAAACTTTAATCGGTGTGGGTTTTGTCCATCTCCCACCAATTATTAGTTGAACCAAGCGTGTTCTTACTGGCGCTTCATCTCCCATTTAACGTCTTCGCTTTTACGTTCGTTTTGAAGTGGGAGTATTAGCGCCAGTTAGAACGGGATAAATTGTAATGGATGGATGTTACAGCAATGTCACGAACAAAAAACCACATCCATAAAAAAATAGATGTGGTTTACTATTTAATAATACTTTACAAATTCAGTAATTGGCTTACGATAACCCCTTGGCTTTCTGCTCGCTAGTTTCTCTTTACCAATCGTTATCATCATCACTGGTTCGTACTGATCGGATATTTTCAGTAATTTCCTCAATTGATCAGGATCAAAACCAATCATCGGGCACGTATCCCACCCCTTACTTTTAGCAGCAAGCATAAACATCATTGCTGATAAGGATCCGTTTCGAATAGCTTCATCTCGCTGAAATACATCGCCACCTTTTTCATACGATGATACAATGTCTAAAACGGTATGATCAAATTCTTGTTTACTCATAATACCAAGGGAAACTAACCCTTGATAAATATTCTCGGTTTCTTTGTATGCTTTTTTATCACCTAGGACTATTATTACGGCAGATGCTGTACCTACTTTATGTTGTCCATTAGCTACTTTCTTCACACATTCTTTAAGTTCTGGTTCAAGAACAACCATATAATTGGTGTGTTGCAAATTAAATGCAGATGGAGCCATTTTGACAAGCTCGAAAATTTCATTTAAGTCTTTTTCTGTAATTGTATACTCCTCAAGAAAATTGCTTGCTGAACGACGTTCGTTAACTAGTTGATTAAAAGTTTCCATATGATTTCCCTCATTCTGCTTTATCTATTTTGTTGTAATACTACATTCTTTATTTCAATGATATCACATTTATCAATATTATAATTATTCATAATTCTTTTCCCTTTTAGTTAGGTTATTATTTACTTAAGATTGTTACATCCTCATATTGTTTCAATGACTTGTCTTCTAAAAAATCAATTATCATCTCATTAAAAGTATGCCGGCGCATGGTGTTTAATGGATCGAATGCATTTTTAAAAAGTGCAAGCATATGGGCCTATGTAACCTTTTCTAGAGAAAAGGTTTGATTTACTACAGGTTTCAGTTGACCTTTCCTAATCATTTCGAACATTTTAGTTTTAGCAATTATATAGTTTCCATTAAATTAATCTAATTTGATACTCATTATCGTAATAATTGGACAAAACATTCTCTATAATTAAGTTAATATTATATGCAAAGATGCATATTTTTCACAAAAGTCACAAATAACATCTCCCAATCATTGCTTATTTAGATAAGATATGTAA
>NZ_JBALMO010000306.1:0-10428 GCF_036963345.1 Bacillus sp. JJ722 | reverse complement strand
ATATATTACTGCTGAAATACTATGAATTTGCTAGTATATACTATATAAAGTATCCCCATTATGCTTTCAAGATTCTCTCTATTAATGAAAAGTAATATACAATAGAATCTTTATCATTTACCTACATATAACTATTTAAAATAGGATGGGTTTTATTAGTCAAATGGGAGTTTAAATTTGGAATGGAGTATGCAATTAATGAGACAACGAAGTTTGAAAAAATCCATTTTAGGTGTATTAGTAAGTATAATTGTTATATTACTAATCAGTAATGTTACGATTATGTACAGCAATTCAAAGGCTTCAATTGTTGGAACATTTCAAAAGCAAGGAGAGAATGATGCAGAAAGAATAGCTTCTGAAATAAACGTAGATGATTACGAGAGATTCTTAGAAAACCCAACCGATAATGAAGTATATCAAGAGCTTGTCGAAGAATTAAATGCTGTAAGAAAACATACTGGCTCACTTTATGTTTATACGTTAGCCGAAGATAACGGAAAGCTGAAAGTGATGGTTGACGGTAGTGATCAGCCAGACCCAATTGGTTCAATATCAACAGGTTCAAAATATGAGGTTGTTGAACCGGCTTTTAAAGGAAAGTTACATAGTAGTGATATTATACATGATGAAAAGTTTGGTGAATATTTCACATCGTATGCACCAATCAAAAGTGAAAATGGGGAAGTAATTGGGGTATTAGCGATCGATGTCGATGCGAACGTACTTCTGGAGGCTCAGAAAAAAGTAGTAAGAAATGAACTGCCTACTTTTATTATCATAACTACCGTTTTGTCTATTATCCTTTTATCCGCTGTTTATCTATATCTTAGAAAGAAAATGAATCCACTTGATCACTTAATGAAAGTAACACAGGCTATTACAAAAGGTGATTTAGTAGAAGCTAAAAGAATAATTAATGAGCGAGAAATTGAAGCAAATAATGAAATAGGTAGTTTATATAATTCCATTAAGAAAATGACAGAAACAATGGAGTTATTATTAGGAAAAATGCGTGCTAATTCGCTTTCTCTTAGTGAAAAGGGCGAATATTTAAGAGCATCATCACATGAAGTTAATGAAAGCGCGCAGCTAGTATCCGTAACAATGGAAGAAATGGCAACAGCTGCGGAAACTGAAGCACAACTTGCAACTAGGTTGAATGAAGATATGATAGAGTTTTCTAACTTATATGAACAAACAACTATTCAAGGTAGCGCTATTGTGGAAGCAACTGGCCAGCTGATGCAAGAAGCAACTGCCGGTACGCAATTAATGAATGATTCTAAAGATAAGATGGAGGAAATCTATCAAATTATTACAAATTCTGTTGAACAAGTAAAAGTACTAAGTGAAGAAAACCAAAAAATCTCTTCACTTGTATCCTTAATTAGTAGTATTGCAGATCAAACGAATCTTTTATCTTTAAACGCATCTATTGAAGCGGCAAGAGCGGGAGAACATGGAAAAGGATTTGCTGTCGTTGCTGGAGAAGTAGGGAAATTATCTAAAGATGTATCTCATTCGGTTGACGATATTAATTCTATAGTCAATCAAGTAGTGTCTAATTCTTTAAAAATGGTTGAAATATTAGAGCAAGGTCTCGACAAAGTAGGTAATGGGAGAACAAATCTTATTCAAACAGGGGATACGTTTAATACGATTTCTTCCTTATTAGCATTAATGAATGAATTAGCAATCGATATGCGTGACCAACTTACTCTAGTTACAAAGAAAGAAGTCGTAATTAATGGAGCGATTGAAGAAGTATCCGCTATTTCAGAGGAAAATGCAGCTAGTGTTGAAGAAGTATCTGCTTCTGGTCAAGAAATAACTGCGTCTTTACAATCTTTAAATCATCTTGTACAGGATTTAACAGATACATCACAAGAGTTGCGTGAAATTAGCAGTCAATTTAAAGTTGAAGAAATAAAGATGGAGAAAGAATAACGGTAAAAAGCTCACTTTTCTACCAGAAAAGTGAGCTTTTTTATACTAATATTGACAAGAGTATAGTTATATGAGATAAATAAGAAAACGTTTGCAATTTAATAAATGGATTGTTACTGTTAAGCAGGCAAAACCTAAGTTTGTGATTTGAATGGCTATTTGCTATTCTTGTGAGCAAATTTAGGTTTTTTTATATTAATTTACCAAATATTTCAATTAAGGATGAGGGTAAATGGAGATTAAGAAGATTTTAAATAATAATGTTGTTGTAACAAATAATGAATTGGATCAAGAGATCGTGGTCATGGGGAGGGGGTTGGCATTTCAGAAAAAGGTTGGAGAAGATATCGATTCTTCTAAAATAGAGAAGACCTTTGTGCTTGAAAACCATGGTATTTCCGAAAAACTAGCTAATTTATTGAAGGATACTTCTGAAGTATACTTGAATATTTCTTCAAAAATTTTGGACTTTGCGCAATCTCAACTTCCATATAAATTGAATGAATATTTATATGTTGCCTTAACCGACCATATAAGTTTCGCCATTAGTAGGCACAAACAAGGTATTCATTTGAAAAATCCATTGATATGGGAGATTAGAAAATATTATAAACAGGAATACCAAATTGCTTTAAAGGCTTTAGACATCATTGAAGCTAATACAGAAGTCAGGCTTGAAGAGGATGAAGTGGCATCGATTGCTTTGCATTTAGTGAACAGTCAGTTATCTGGGGAAAATATGGCTGAGGCAGTTCAAGTAACGGAAATCGTAAATAACATTTTGAACATTACAAAGTATCATTTTCAAATGGAGTTGGATGAGAATTCAGTTAATTATGGCCGATTTCTAACACATCTTCGTTTCTTTGCAATTCGTTTTGTTAGAAAAGAGAAAGAAGCTGAAAGTGATGATATCTTTTTATATGAACAAGTTAAACAGCAATACCCAGCAGCATTTGAATGTAGTCAAAAAATTAAAACTTATTTAAAGAATACTTATAATTGGGTCATTTCAAATGATGAAATTGTCTATTTGACATTGCACGTTCATCGTACTACGAATCGCCATGAATTAAATCGTGACCGTAGGTAAGGGGGGGATCTGAAAAGGTAAAAATAGATGTGAAATTGACTTTCATCATGTTCCGATTAAATTGTTTTTGTCATTATTGTGAAATATTATAAAAATGGTATGAAAGCGTTGACATTGTAAAAAAGACATGTTAATTTGTAAGTATAAATTAAATATCCTTCGAAGGAATGTTACCAATATTGGGCATAACCTGAACCGATTTGAAAACACTATTTTTGTGTATTCAGCATCGGCTCAGGTTTTTTATTTGTAATAAAACATTACAGAAAGTAGGATCAATTATGAAGTACGAACAATTGGCAAAAGACATTATTAAAAATGTAGGTGGCAAAGAAAACATTAATAGTGTTGTCCATTGTATCACTCGTTTGCGCTTTAATTTAAAAGATGAAGGTAAGGCGAAGACAGATGTTTTGAAAAATATGGATGGTGTAGTAACCGTCATGATCAGTGGTGGCCAATATCAAGTGGTCATAGGAAACCATGTGCCTGATGTATATAAAGATGTTGTAGAAATAGGTGGTTTGCAAACACAAGCACCTGTGGAAGTTGAAAATAAAAAAAGTAAAGGCTTATTTAATAGTTTTATAGATATTATTTCTAGTATTTTCACGCCAATCCTAGGTGTATTAGCGGCAACAGGGATGATTAAAGGATTTAACGCATTGTTTGTATCCTTAGGTTTGATTGAAAGTACTTCGGGAACGTATCAAATATTAAATGCAGTTGGCGATTCTTTGTTTTATTTCTTCCCAATCTTTCTTGGATATACAGCAAGTAAGAAGTTCGGTGGAAATACTTTTATAGGAATGGCAATAGGAGGATCACTAGTTTATCCAGGATTATTGGGCTTAACAGCTGGTGAACCGCTGTATACATTATTTGCAGGAACGATGTTTGAGTCACCCGTTCATATTACGTTTTTAGGAATTCCGGTTATTTTAATGAATTATGCATCATCTGTTATTCCAATTATTATAGCAACTTATTTCGGATCAAAAGTAGAGAAGTGGTTTAAGAAAGTAATTCCAGATGTCGTGAAAACATTCTTAGTACCTTTCCTTACATTACTTGTAGTTGTACCGATTACATTTCTTGTTATTGGTCCAATTGCAACATGGGCGGGTCAGCTACTAGGACAAGCAACTATTTGGATTTATGAACTAAGCCCATTAGTGGCAGGAGCCTTCATAGGTGGTTTATGGCAAGTGTTCGTAATATTCGGTCTACATTGGGGGCTTGTTCCTGTTGGAATTAACAATCTTACTACAATGGGTGCCGATCCAGTTTTAGCTTTAATGTTCGCAGCTTCATTTGCACAAATCGGAGCTGTGTTAGCGATATGGTTTAAAACGAAACAACAAAAGTTAAAAACACTGAGCATTCCGGCATTTATTTCGGGTATTTTCGGTGTAACAGAACCAGCAATATATGGTGTTACACTACCATTGAAAAAGCCGTTCATAATGAGCTGTATTGCAGGAGCTGTTGGGGGGTCAATTCTCGGAATAGCGGGTACGAAAGCCTACATGGTTGGGGGATTAGGAATCTTCGGTATTCCAAGTTTTATCCATCCAAAAGAAGGCATTACCATGGGGTTCTGGGGTGCGATTATCGCGATTATCGTTGCTTTTGTACTAGGATTTATTCTTACTTATTTGTTTGGATTAGGTAAAGAAAAAGAAAAGTCAGCTTCAACTAAAGATGATAGCCATGGGGAATCTGGAACTAAAGGTAAAGATGATGTTATTGCTAGTCCGTTTAATGGTGAAGTAAAGGATTTATCTAGTCTAAAAGATGCAGCATTTGCGTCGGGGGCACTTGGACAAGGCATTGCGATTGAACCTTCAGAAGGTAAATTATTCTCACCAGCGTCCGGAACAGTTTCTGTACTATTTCCGACTAACCATGCGATTGGAATTACAACTGATGAAGGAACAGAACTTTTGATTCATATTGGAATGGATACTGTACAACTGAATGGAAAATATTTTACAGCTCATATCGCACAAGGTGCTCGTATCGAAAAAGGCCAGCTACTTATCGAATTTGATATAGCAGCCATTAAGGAAGAAGGATACGTAGTTACAACACCAGTAGTTTTACCTAATTCTACAGACTATAATTTGGCAGTCAATGAAGTTAAGCAAATTAAAGCTGGTGACAAGTTATTCGAACTTAAAGTTAATTAAGTTTCAATATAAAGAAGGGAACCAGTTTCGAAATTGCGACTAGCGTTTTCCCTTCTCACTTAATATCACGTAAAGGAGTTTTAATATGACGAATTACGTATTTCCAAAAGGATTTTTATGGGGTGGAGCAATCGCCGCAAATCAAGCTGAAGGTGCATATTTAGAAGATGGTAAAGGACTAACTATTGTTGATCTACTACCAACTGGTGTAAAACGTTGGGAAGTTATGACTGGAAAAATTGATTCGTTTTTACCTGTAGAAGGCGAATTCTACCCTTCGCATGAAGGAATTGATTTCTATCATCGCTATAAAGAAGATATTGCACTTTTTGCAGAGATGGGATTTAAAGCGTTACGTGTTTCCATTGCGTGGTCTCGTATTTTCCCGAACGGTGATGATGAGATGCCAAACAAAGCAGGTTTACAGTTTTATGATGATTTATTTGATGAACTATTAAAACATAATATTGAACCTGTTGTTACAATTGCTCATTTTGATGTACCTGTACACTTGGTGGAAACGTATGGAAGTTGGAGAAATAGAAAGCTCGTTCATTTTTTCGAAACGTACTCCAAAACTATTTTTAATAGATATAAAGATAAAGTGAAGTATTGGATGACATTTAATGAAATTAATATGCTACTGCATTTACCGTTTGTAGGCGCTGGTCTTGTTTTTAAAGATGGAGAGAATAAAAAACAAATTCAATATCAAGCGGCTCATCATCAACTTGTTGCAAGTGCCCTTGCTGTTAAAGCTTGTCACGAAATTATACCTGATGCGAAAATTGGTTGTATGCTAGCTGCAGGGTCAATGTATCCGTACACTTGTAATCCTGAAGATATATACAACGCTATGGAAAAAGACCGTGAATCTTTTTTCTTCATTGATGTGCAGTCGAGAGGTGAATACCCTGGATATGCAAAACGATTCTTCAAAGATCACAATCTGACCATAAAAATGGAAAAAGATGATGAAGAGCTTTTGAAAAATCATACGGTGGATTATATCGGGTTCAGTTATTACTCAAGTAGAGCAACAAGTAAGGATCCTGAAGTATTAAAAAATATGACAAGCGGGAATGTGTTTGATTCAATTGATAATCCATATCTAGAAAAGTCAGAATGGGGTTGGACGATCGATCCGAAAGGTTTCCGTATTACGGCAAATCAGTTACATGATCGTTATCAAAAGCCTTTGTTTGTAGTTGAAAATGGTTTAGGTGCTGTTGATGAAGTAACTTCAGATGGTGCAATCATTGATGACTATCGCATTGATTATCTAAAAAAACATATTGCAGAAATGGCTGAAGCCATCCAGGATGGTGTAGAGATTATTGGCTATACAAGCTGGGGTCCCATTGATATTGTAAGTGCCTCAACGGGTGAAATGAAAAAACGTTATGGTTATATTTATGTCGACAAAGATAACGAAGGTAATGGAACACTAAAGAGAATTAAAAAGAATAGCTTTTATTGGTATAAGAATGTGATTGAATCAAACGGAGCAAACCTTGATTAATGATATAAGATTAGTAGTTTCCGAAAAAGCAGGTTTGTTATGGTTTGAATTTTATTAATAAATACAATTAAGGAGTTTTAATGATGGTAGAAAAAACATTTACAGTAATTGATTCAGCAGGGATTCACGCACGGCCTGCTACAACTTTAGTCCAAGTTGCAAGCAAATTCGATTCTGATATAAAGCTGGAATACAACGGAAAATCGGTGAATTTAAAGTCAATCATGGGGGTCATGTCCCTAGGGATTGGAGAAGGTGCTCAGATTAAAATCATCGCAGAAGGACATGACGAAAAAGAAGGATTAAGCTCATTACAAGAAGCTTTAAGCAAAAATGGATTAGCAAAGTAATAAAATTAGCCTTGATAGAAGAGTTAATTACTCAAGACTATAAAAAATGGAGGAATAGACAATGACACAAAATGAAAAAAGATTTCCAGAAAGTTTTTTATGGGGAGGCGCTACGGCTGCTAACCAAATGGAGGGTGGATTTCATGAAGGCAACAAAGGATTAAACATTGCGGATGTTCTTCCAGGAGGGAAAGAACGTCTTAAGGTATTACAAGATCATGGATTTAGCTTTGAAATCGATAAAGAAAAATACAGCTATCCTAATCATGAGGGCATAGATTTCTATCATCGTTATAAAGAAGATATTGCCTTGTTTGCAGAAATGGGCTTTAAGTCATTCCGTATGTCCATTGCATGGACAAGAATTTTTCCTAATGGGGATGAACTAGAGCCAAATGAGGCAGGATTGGCTTTTTATGATCGAGTATTTGATGAATTGCTGAAGTATGGAATTGAACCAGTTGTCACAATTTCTCATTATGAAATGCCAGTAAATCTTGTTAAGGAATATGGTGGCTGGAGAAATCGCGAAGTCGTTACTTTCTTTGAAAGATATGTTCATGCAATTTTCAATTGCTATAAAAATAAAGTGAAATATTGGATGACGTTTAATGAAATCAATAGTGGATTAGTTATGCCAATTATGGGACTTGGCTTTTCGATTAGCAAAGAAGAAGATAAGTATCAGCCGACTTTCCAAGCATTTCACCATCAATTTGTCGCTAGCAGCATTGCTGTAAAGGCGTGTCATGAGATTATTCCAGATTCCAAGATTGGCTGTATGATTTTATACGCACCTGTATATTCAAGTGACTGCAATCCAGAAAATCAATTGTATGCACTACAAGAGGAACGCTTCTTTAATTATTTCTGTGCTGATGTTCAAGTACGAGGAGAATACCCGACATTCATCAACCATTTTTTTAAGAAGCATGGTATTGAATTGGAAATTCAAGAAGGCGATTTAGAATTAATAAGAGAGCATACTGTAGACTATATCGGTTTAAGTTATTACATGTCGCGTACAGAGAAGAAAGAGAAATCTGAACAGGAAAAAGCACAAGGCAATATACTATCAGGTATTAAAAATCCTTTCCTTAAAGCAAGTGACTGGGGATGGGAAATCGATCCTATTGGATTAAGAATTTCTTTAAATAAGTTGTATGATCGATATGAAGTACCGCTTTTTGTAGTTGAAAATGGCTTAGGGGCATATGACAAAGTAGAGGAAGATGGCACAATCAATGATCATTATCGTATTGATTATATGAGAGAACATATTTTGGCAATGCGTGATGCAATAAATGAAGATGGTGTTGAAATGATTGGCTATACTAGTTGGGGCTGTATTGATTTAGTAAGTGCTTCAACCGGAGAAATGTCTAAGCGTTATGGCTTCATCTACGTCGACAAGCATGACGATGGATCCGGAACAATGGAGCGTAAAAAGAAGGAGTCTTTCTTCTGGTACAAAGATATTATTGAATCTAACGGAGAAAAGCTATAAAAATATATCATAAGCAATATATTCTAAAGAGAGGATGTTTCGTTCGGTATACGAGCGAACATCTTCTTTTTTATAATTAACAATTTTTTGATTTTTGATATAATTATTTTTAGTGAAATGTATTTTTAAAGGAGATAAAAAAGTGGAAATTCCTAAGAAGGTTCATGAGGTATTAGATACATATTTTGATTTAGTTGAGTCGAAACTTCCTGTTTTACTTGAAGCATATTATCTTTATGGCTCGGTTTCATTAGGAGAATTTAAGGAAGGGTTTAGCGATATTGATTTCATTGCCTTAACGAAGCGAGAGGTGAATGAATCAGAGGGAAATACTTTGAAAGAAATACATCGAGATATGAAAAGCAAGTATCCTAACGTATCACTTGATGGAATGTATGTAGCGTCCTTAAATAAAAATGAAAATTCAGGTATGTACTTTAATGATGGAACTTTTCAAGGTTTTAAGAAGTTTGATAGAAACTCAATAGATGCTTATCAGTTAAAAAAGTATGGAATAACTATTAAAGGTCAAAGAGAGAGTGTTGACTATACGGTAAACTGGGATGTTCTAATCAATCATTTGAAACAAAATCTTAATACATATTGGCTTGATTGGGTAAATGATTGTAAGAGGTTTCCGTCCATCAAATATATCGGCTTATTTGTAAGTTTAGATATGATTGAATGGGGTGTATTGGGAGTTTCTCGTCTGTATTACACATTCAAAGAACAGGATATTACATCAAAAGTAGGGGCAGGAGAATATGCATTGAAGAGTGTTCCACAGAAATGGCATAAGATTATTAATGAGTCTATGAGATTGCGAAAAGGGATCAAGAAATCTTATTACAAATCTGTATTTGAGAGACGCAAAGATGCATTAGAATATATGAACTATATAATTCAAGAAAGCAATAAGCTTTTTTAACGATTAAGTCTTTTTTCATAACTAAATAGAGTAAGGTAGTGATGATGTTGAAGCATTCACAGAAAGAAAAAATTAAAGCTTTACAGCATAAAATTCATAACCGTTTTAATCAAGAGGTATTACATATCTTAAATGGACAGATGATGTATGAAGATTTATATACTCATCAATTAATGGATTATGGTGATTATATACCATTTAATGAAGCAATGTGTTCGAATGAAACATGTTATCCAGTTTTTGATGACGCATTTAAACAGCTAAGAGCTTCAGGGCATGATGTATCTTTAAAGGAATATGAGAGCATTACAATTACGCCACTCAAACCACTGTTCGAAAATAAATATAAATGTATCGTTTTATGGTTTGGTCATGATATGTTTTGTCAGATGAATATGCTAACCGTGCTAACTTTTCTAGAACAAGTGGGATATAAAGGGGAATTAATTTTTCATAAAGTTCAAGAGAGGACATACGAGGTGGAGGAGTCAGAAATACTTCCGCTAAATTATAAAGATCTTTACCAACAAGTATTGATTCACCACCGGCTCCCTGAAGTTAGATTAACATCTGCCTTGAATAACGGAGTAGAATTATACCTAGAGTATGTAAAAGATGAGAATGAAATCATAGCTTATATTAAAAAATATATAGATTTATCTCAGGACGAATTATTGTGCCGACTATTTAATATGTTCCCTCAATATGGCTTGGGGGATATACAGTATTTACAAATAATAAAAACCATTGCTAAAGCTTAAGGCTCTGTCTAGGGTTTTTATTTTGAAACTACTTCTATAAGGTAATTTGGATATTTATGTTAATTTAAAATTGAGAATAATTAAATTTTTTATTGGGGGATTATTTATGTCGAATGGATTTATAA
>NZ_JBALMO010000305.1:0-1013 GCF_036963345.1 Bacillus sp. JJ722 | reverse complement strand
GAGTAATCCTAAACTTTTTTCTCTAAATAAATACTAAAAACACCTAAAATAAATAATAAAATAACAGCAAATAGTGTTGTTGTTGACCAAGAAAGCCTCGGATCGAATAATTGAAAGAAAAATGTAAAAACAGGAATAAAACAGAGGGACATCATTACTAAAAAAGTCTTACAATATTGAATTCCTTTCTGCAATAAATACATCGGTATTAGTACGCCTGCTATTGTTACAATTAAAATCCATACAATATGATCAACAAAATAATGCACTATAAGATCATATGTAAACATAAAAGATAGAAGCACAATACCATAAAAACGATGTGTTAAAATCATTGAACTTGTCCAGCCAATCGAACTTAATTGCTTAGAATAAACTGTACAAAGTACAGCACCTAGACCACAAAACACACTTGCTATAATGCCCAAAATAGTATTTATATCTAGCTTCACATGTAATCCTGAATCTCCATTAAAAATAGAAACGATTAATAAGTAACAAGCTAACAGAGTTCCTATTGCAATTCCCCACTGTGCTTTACTGACATCTTTTCTTTGTATAGATGTTAGTAATATAACAAAAAATGGACCTAGCCCCATCTCGAGTGAACTAACTATCGCTGGTTCAATGAATTTTAATGCAAAATAAAACCCCATAAATGCTAGTACAGAGGACAAATTTAACTTAAGCAATGCTTGCCATGCTGATGCCCACTGATATGTTACTTTTTGCTTCATCGCAAATAAGGAAAAATAACAAGCAGTTAAAAAGAAACTTATACCAGTGAATATAAATGGATGAGTATTCTGAACATGGCTTGCATAAAATACTTGGCTTGCTGCAGTTAACAAAGCAGATAACAATAAAGCTATTACACCTATAATATGTAAATTTCCCCCATTACTTTCATCTCTAATTAACATTTTGTTAATCACCTATTTCCTTTACTAAAATAACTTGTAAGAACACTTCTTAGGTGATTAAGATTCATGATTTAAATCCCATTATACATA
>NZ_JBALMO010000304.1:0-6645 GCF_036963345.1 Bacillus sp. JJ722 | reverse complement strand
ATATGAATCATGATACTTGAGGGGGGAAGTTAGTACTTTTTCAAGTTTTATAAAAGTAAATTAATATAAAAACTCAATTTCATTAGTGATACTATGGTTTGATTTTTGGACAATTCCTCTTTTCTTTTAACTAATGATGTTATGATGATGGTACATAATGGAAAAGAGCGGAGGATTAAAATGTTAGGGAAAGAAACCAAGTTAACAGTTAATCAAAGGAGAATCATAAAAAGAATATTAACTATATCATCAGTAATATTTCTAGTTTTTTGTTTTATTTTAACTGTTGTATTTTTTGGACTGTTATATTTAGATTTGAACACACCTAATGATATTAATTATGAATATGAATAAAGGGGTAAAACTTATCCCTGATTAATAAATAAATTAATAAAAGTTGGGATTTAATAGATAAATAGGGTATCGACCAGATAATATCTAATCAATACCCACTATACATCAATGTTTAAGGTGCAAACTCCAGGAAGATTGCGAAATAGCTTAATGCAGCTAGTGGAAGTGTTGACATGTTTAACAGCAATGCAATCCATTTTCTCATTCCTTTTGATCCAATTAGCGAGAAGATGATTCCTAGAGGAGGTGAAATTAACATTGTCCATACAGCTATTGCTCCAAATGGTTGTTGGAGTCTTACATCGGAAAACATTATAAAAGCCAATGCAACAGATAAGATAAATAAGAAGTAAGCAGTAACATTATAGTATTTTTTCATCGTCGTAATTCCTTTCTAAATTTTTTCATTTAAAAGACGAATTGCTTGTTATAAAAGTTGCAATATTCATAATTAAGATAAACTGCTTAACAATTATGATCAAATAAATTCCTTATTTTATAGTTGATTTAGAGAACGAAAATGTCGTCAATGAAACCAAAGATGAATACAGAATTGGAAGAGAGATATTCACACCTGTTGATATTAGAATCACAGTATCGAATTTAAAGAAAGATGAGCTTTACGGAGATTATAATTACTCCTTTATGATGGCATTTGAACCCTTAATACCAGTTGGAGGCTCTACTACTGAATCCAAAGGGGTGCAAATAAGCACAAATAACCTGTCTCTTGTAGATGAGGAAGGCAATACATACGAAAATTTAACAGTTAATGCTGGTGATGGAATACTTATACCTGTGTTTTCAATTGATCTTGCAGAAGAGAGTCCTGAAAAGCAATTTTTTGAATACTATGTTGGTTTGCCAGAAAATATAGTTGGGGAAAAATTGGAAGTTCAACTGTCATCTGACGAAGGGGAACCTTTTATATTCAGTAACGAATTTGACGTATCGGAAAAAGAAGATTATGAAACAGAGATTAATGATGCTGGTGTAGAAGTTGCAACAGATGTTGACTTAATTAAAGAGGTAACAAAAGTTCTAGAAGAAAACCATCAAGGTGGTTTCAATCGACTTGAACTTATAGTTAAACCAGATTCTGAGAATCAATTTTATATAAATATATATACTCTCAACGAAAATAATGGCATGACTACAATGGATATGTATCCTTATAATAGATTGTATGATGCTGAAACAAAACAAATAATTAAGGAATAAAAAATATAAATATATTTTCCCTAGACATCTTGTCTAGGGTTTTTTTAAACAATAAAATTAGAAAACTATGTTGATAAAGGAATAATATTGAAAAATTTTGAAAAATGATGTAGATTTTTTAATAGGTATATAGGGAATTTGGAGAGGGTGAATATGAGCAGAACAGAAACCAAAAACGTTTTAAGAAGAGAATGGAAAAGATTGAGAAAAAACAAAGAAAGCAAGAAGAAGTTTACAGTTATGTAGAAGATAAATTTATTAAAGGATTTTATTCGGGTGAGACCGGTGGAAATAGAGATTTTAACCCAATAATAACATTACTTAAAGCTGTAATGTTTACTTTAATAGTACTACTAATAATAACTGGTATTCTGGTTATAATTGCTTCAGAAGATAAAATATCTAACTTAATTTCATTACTGATCCTCATAGCATTTGTTTTTATGATATTTGGTCTATTGAATCCATCTTTAGTTTTAAAAGGGTTCAGAAGAACAAGATGGAAGGTGCTTAAATATTATGGATTAACAATAATTGTTCTTGGTGTATTGTTAGGGGTAAATACTCCTATTACAACTGTTCCAACAGCAAAAGAAAATGAAAAGCAGATTCTTAATGTTGAAACTAAAAAGTCTGAAAATATAACTCATTATAAGAGTTCTGCTAAATCCATTCCATACATTGAGCTAGCAAGAAACATCGATAAATACAAATCCAAACGAGTGGTCTATAAAGGTAAAGTAGAATATATTTCCTCCAATTCCCTCTGAAATAATTTTAACTTTTGGAGGGTATATGACTTATCGAACCGGATTAAGCATTAGTGGAGTTATTTTCTTTTCAACGGTAGGTTCAGTAATAGGAGCAGTAATATTGTATTTTATAGGAAGATTAGTAGATGTTAAAAGACTTGAAAAAATTATTGATCGTTATGGAAAAATACTGCGTTTAAAAAAAGAAGATTTATATAAAGCGGATAATTGGTTTGATCGATATGGAACATGGACTGTGTTATTCTGCCGTTTAGTTCCGATTTTACGAAGTTTAATTTCAATACCTGCGGGAATGTCAAATATGAATTTTGCGAAGTTTATATTTTTAACAACAATTGGAACTTTGGTATGGAATACAGTTTTGGTATATTTAGGGTCAATTTTGGGTACTAATTGGAATGTTATTACATACTATATGGATATTTATTCTAATATAATCTTGTTAACTTTTATAATTTTAATAATAATATTAATAATATGGTATATGAAAAAACGTATAAAATAAGAGATAGGAGACATAATATAAATGTTCTCCTTATTTAGACATGAGACTCCTAAGTACGAAATTCTACAAAGCCCTTCCATTTGGATGGGCTTATTTTTGTTTTTATTTTATTATCCTTGATGTCCTCCAACCAGCCCATCCCTCATACGAGCAGTGCCTCCATTGGTATATGATGATGCTCTAAGAATTGCACTTTTCCCGTATTTATTTCTTATTCTATCTATAGTAGTATCTAAGGCTTCTTCTTTTTGTATTTTTTCTGTATCGGCAAAAAGATTAAGCTGCATATTCGTTTTAGACGAAATTTTCCCGACTGAGATAGCTATAGAATGTACAATTTGTCTGTGATATCTATTACGAAAGATATTAAGGCAGACTTCAGTAATTTTTGAAGTTAGATCAGTAGGAGTTTCCAATTTCATTTGCTGTGAAAATCCCTTTTCAAATTCATCCTTACTAAATCCGACAGATAAATGAACTACTTCACCTACAACCTTATGCTTCCGTAAACGTGCTGCAACATTGTCAGCCATCACACATATGACTACTTCAATTTCTTTAGCATCTTGGTAATCCCGTAATAGTACCTGGCTTTTTCCGTAACTTGTTTCTCTTGGGGGAACTTTTTCACTTAGTTTACTAAAATCGAAACCATTAGCGTGATAATATAGCTGTTCGCCCATAACACCTAACTTTTTCTTTTACAAATTCACATCATATTTCGCAAGGCCAGATACCGTACAGATACCCATTCTATTTAGCGTTCTTGCTGTGCGTGGGCCGATTCCCTACATATCGGTTCACTTTTTTTCCAAACGGATTTTGGAACATCTTCATAACTCCAATAAGCGATTCCATATTTCAAGACCAGTGGAAATTTGAATAGGTTCATAATTAGTAAAAGGAAGGATACTGTAATGAAGAAAAGGCTTTATACAGATTTTACAGGTTTAAATAGTTATCTTTCAAACAGATCATTTTATGTGTGGGTTGAATAAGATGTTAAAGAAAGTCATGTGATAATATTAGTCGATGAAACAAATATACGTGAAGATGATGAAGGGCTATTCACTGTTTTAAACCTATCAACAGCAAATATTAACTTTGAAATTAAAGAAAAGTGGATTATGCACAAAATAAAATCTTGAATTTAAGTGGAAATATTTCTTGGGAAAGCGCAGGATTAGTATTTGATGTGAAAGTTAAAAAAGGATGGAGTGTGAAATAATTTAGTATGTTAGAAATTAAAAATACTTTACTTAATTTGGCACAATTAGAGAAGTTAATTTTAGTAAATATCAGTGGTGTAGTAGAATGTTTAAGAAATAAATTGATAACTGTAGAACATGCTGAAAAAGCTATATTTAGCCCATATTCAATTGACTTATTAAAAAACAAAGGGATCTGCACTGAGATAATCGATCTTATTCATATGGGCATGGAACTTGAAGATATAGAAAGTTTAATGCCTGAAAAACTAGAAAGTAGTATTGCTGAAATAAAAAGTAAAACTAAATCACTACTAGAAAAAAGAAAAGAGGTTAGTTTTGAAGAAAATATCTTAAAATAACCATAGCTTGAGGCAGCTACGTCTTCCTCAAGTGATATAAAATTCCTATTTTACTGTATATTTTGAATTCACTTACCTTTTCAATGTATAATTTGTGTAAAATTGTTAAAAATCGGAGTGGATTATGGTGACTATTACATATACATTGAATAAGAATCAACCTGTATATGTATTTGTTAATGATGAAAGAATTGAGGAAGGTATTTAATTATTCACAGCCAATACACCAATCGAAGGAGCAGAAGAAGCAACAGCATGTGGAGTAGGATATTCTAAGGATAATGAATGGGGTATTAATGTTAAAGTAACATCAAGTAATTCCAGTAGGATTATTAATATTGACAGATGGGATTAAAAGAATAGAGGAAGTTTGTTCTTCCTCTATTCTACACAATGAATTTACCATTTTAATAATAAGAAAGCTATAATGTCTAAAAGTGATTTATCTTTTACTCTAGCTCTCTAGCTATTTTATTTACCTTAATAGATTGTTTAACCAGTCCTGAACATTTTATAGATTTATCTCTTTATAGTGGATTTTTGTTATTCTTGATAATGCTTACTTTATATTACATATTAATTTACATAATTTTATCTGGGATCAATTTTGTTGCAAATTAGATTAAAAAATAAATTAATCCATAAGGAAAAGGGGGGAATGACAAGAGATGAATTAGGTGAGTTGTTTGAACAATTAGACATAATACAAGAAGGACAAGATTTGTCATGTGGCTGTACGGAGTGTTATTGGAATCTTTGGAATCCACCTTTAAGAGTCCGTATTATTCAAGCGAAGCAGCAAAACAATGTGTTTCAGAAAGTTTAACAGATTTTAAGATGACACCAAATTCAATTGAATGTAAAGGGTACTGGAGTTAAGAAGAAGCTTGTGGGCGTTAGAAAGGTAGTATGACTAAATCATCAGATGAGCTTTTGGGTTTTTGATGAAGAAGGAAAATTATAGTGATTTCGTATTAGATATTGCTCAAGCTAGAGAAGATCGAGCAACTGAAATTCAGAATAAAGACCTCTGAATCTTTAATAAATAAATTAATTTAAAAATAGAGGATTATAAATGGTTGAAGCGCGTGTGTGAATAAATGGATACTTTTATTAAAGTATAAAACCAGCCAATAAAAGACTGGTTTTACAAAGGATGCGTTGTCTAGGAGGTTAGAGAAACTAACATTTTCATAATAAAATACAAATTTTACAAAATCATTAACATATTTTGAAATATTCATTAACAAAATTATTCGGAAACGTACTAGGAGATTGATTTTAGAGTAAACAAAAACACGAGGTCGATGAAACCTCGTGCAGATATTAGAGTTTACTATTGATTGTTCTCATTTTTCTTAACGAAGAACAATAAGATGAGTTGAATAATCACTATGGCTATAACGATTTCGCCATAGATTGTAAAAGACATCATTCTTACTTCAGGAGTTTGGATAACTCCAGCACCGTCAACTTGACGTAACCCTAAGAATAGCCCAAGTGCGCCCAAAATTACTATCCAGACAGCGTTGGTAATCCACCAAGTTTTCATTTTCATAATCAATTTCTCCCTTTTGTAACGTATGTAATTTTGTTCCAAATCAATCATATTACTTTGAAGAAACATTGTAAACACAAGAAACGATTAGTACTAGAAAGGTGGAACTCGCATGATTTACACAACCAAAAAACAATTATACTAACAGATAATCCCACTGAGATGAGAATAACATCTACTAATCATTAAGTAAAGCGGTCTGTCAAGCAGCATTGGAGTTAGTACCATCGGTTGAATCAGAAGAAATTGCTATGAGGAATTAAGCAAGATTACTTCTAAGCATGGAATTGGTGCTAGCGGCAAATAACATATAGAGGTGGCTTTTTACTTTAACTAGAAACCTCCTCCAATGACAGTTAGATTTATGGCTGATTCCAAGTTAAACGGGAGAGAATCTTATTATTGAAGTACCAGTTGAAGAAGTTGAATTATTATATGGATTTACTGAGTAATTTACCAGAAATAGTTTGAATCCAGACACGGTTACTACAGAAGAATATGATGTTGCTGAGAAGCTCTGTGATGAAATTATGTTTATTAATCTACGCAATGATCATAAACATAATTGTGTTATGTTAACTTTGTAAAATTTAATCTTATTATAAATCTACATAAACAATGTTCTGAATTTTCAATAGATAATAAAAAAAGGCCATTAAAGAAT
>NZ_JBALMO010000303.1:10340-10635 GCF_036963345.1 Bacillus sp. JJ722 | reverse complement strand
CTTCTTTTCGGGAGGGATTGGAATGAAGTTAATTTTAATAGATATGGATCGTACATTACTTCTTAATGAAGAAATAAGAATAAATGAATCAGATATAGAAGCTATCAAGTTATCACAAGTGAAAGGGAATAAGGTTGTTATAACCACAGGGCGCGCATATTCTGATGCAAAGCATATTTTAGATAACCACAAACTAAATTGTCTTATAGTGGCATCTAATGGTGCGGAAATAGGGGAAGGAAACAACTATAAAGTAATTGAAGAGATACCAGTTCCGTTATGTCATTTTTTAATT
>NZ_JBALMO010000303.1:8337-10283 GCF_036963345.1 Bacillus sp. JJ722 | reverse complement strand
ACGAGTTTTTGGATGAAGATTTAAAAACCTCACACGTTGATGAAGATTTCTTTTGGAAGAGTATTAGGCCTCAAATTGAACAACAAAGGCTAGCGTTATCTCAATCTTACATCACACCATATGTACTAGGACCAGTTGTAAAGTTTATTGTTGTAACTCCACATAAAGAAAAGTTAGAGAAACTAAAATGTTTGGTCAATACACTCACACCCATTATGAGTACTCAATCCAATCAATTTAATCTTGAATTGGGATGTACTAAAATTAGTAGAGAAAGGGCTATTCAAGATTTAATCAAAAAGTGTAATATACCACTTCAAAATTGTTACGTCATCGGTGCTAATCAAAATGATTTAGGTTTGTTCACTTATTTTGAAAATGGTATAGCGATGCAAAGTGCAATTCCTCCAATTAAACAATTGGCCAATTTTGAAACCTATAATAACAATAACGGAGGAGTGTCACACACAATAAATAATTATATTTTATAAAAAGCGAAGAGTGTTTCATGAGATGCCGTTATTTACGAATAAAACTTTTGATAATATTTGCAACTATTTTAATCAACACCAAAAAAGAAGGGGCGAAAATTTCACTCCTTCTTTATACTATAGTTTGATTGTATACTTCAAATAAATACGTGTAAAAATATTTCACTTTTCTTTCAAGTGCTCTTATCGGCTGATTCTTTTCTCGATGAGAATTAGGAAGTGATAAGTACACTAGAGTGCAAACAAACAATAAAATTAAGGTATTAACTGCCAAAATAAAAACCATATTTATGTACCTCCTCTTAGTTATGAATTCATTGTAAATGGTGAAACGCATTTCAGAACAAGCAAAAAGTTTAAAAAAATCAGGTGACATTATGGCAAATATTAAAGATATCGCAAAAATGGCTGGAGTATCTGTAACAACAGTTTCCAGAGTGATAAATAATCATCCTTATGTAAGTACAGAAAAAAAGAATGCTGTACTTAACGCTATGGATCTATGTAATTATCAACGGAATATTAATGCAGTACATTTAAGTAAAGGGCAAACTTTTCTTATTGGTGTTGTTGTCCCATATACAAATCATCCTTATTTCGGGCAACTAGTGGAAGGAATAGCTAAAGAAGCTATAAAAAAGAACTATAAGCTGGTTTTATTACAAACAAATTATGAAAAAGATAGAGAAATTGAAGCTTTCATGATGTTAAAACATAAACAAATCGATTCTTTAATTATATGTTCAAGAAATTGTGAGTGGAATATGATCGAGGAGTATCTATCTTATGGGCCAATCATTCTATTTGAGGATGCTAAAGGTAAAAATGTATCTGCAACATATATTGATCATTATAAAAGTTTCTTTACAGCATTAGAGTATTTATATAATAAGGGACATCGCAAGATTGGATATTGTCTAGGAAGAAAATCAGGTACTAATAGTCAACAAAGAGAGCGAGCTTACATAGATTTTTCAGATAAAATCAATATGCCTGTTGTGCCTGAATATATTTTTTATGATTGTAATAATTTTGAAGACGGTGTACAAGTGGTCCGACGAATATCAGAAATGAACAATCCGCCAACAGCGCTATTAGTTTCAAGTGATATCGTAGCTGCAGGTATTCTTACTTTCTGTAAGGAAAAAGGGATTGAGATACCAAATGATCTAGCCATAATGGGATTTGATAATCAACCAATAGCTAAAATTATGCATATAACTACTTTAGAGATTCCATTATGTGAAATAGGAAGGAAACTGTTCATTCAAGCAGTTAATAACACAAGTATTTCTCGAGAAGAGATACAAGTTACATTGATAGAGCGGCAAACTGTATAGACTTTTTATACTGAAATGCTTAAGTTTTGTACAAATTAAACAATTTATTTATTGTTTAAAGATAAGTAATGGTTGATACAAACTTATTTAACTTTAAAAAGGGGCTGTTCGAAAA
>NZ_JBALMO010000303.1:2744-8304 GCF_036963345.1 Bacillus sp. JJ722 | reverse complement strand
GCTTTCTGTCTAGATGAAACACCATGTATCTTCTTAAAAATCGTAAGAATTACTTTCCCATCAATCAAACAAAGATAGCAAATAGGACTTATTGGACAACCCCTTACTTTTTAAAAAAAAATTGTTGACTTAATAAATAAATTTTTTGTAAAATAGAAATTCGGCTAAAAATTTTGAACGGATAGGAGGGAATCATCCCGATGAGTAACATATTTGAAGAAGAATTAAAGCAAATGAAAGAGACGCTATGTACATTTGATAGGCAATTAGACAAACTAGAAAAAATTCCGGTTTATCATGGATCAGATTTTAGTGAGCAAATCCTTGAAAGCATGAGGGAGTTAAGTCGACAAAATCTTCGTATCGGTGTACAAGAACCATATTTTGGGCGGTTAGATTTTCAAGAGGAAGATCAGGCAGAACCAAAACCAATATATATTGGAAAAGTTGGTGTTTCTGATGAGAAAACCATGAAACCAATTGTTGCAGATTGGCGTGCACCGGTTGCTAGTATGTTTTATTCATTTACTGGTGGTGAAGAACTGACTTTTTATCATTCACCAGATGGTTTAGTAGAAGGAGAAGTATATTTAAAAAGAAATATTGCCATTCGTAAAAGAGAGCTAGAACGTGTTGTTGATACATATGTAAAAGGAAGTGAAGATGTATCACTTGCGGATGATTTTCTCCTATATCGCTTAGGTGAAAACAAGGATAACAAATTAAAAGATATCGTTTCGACGATCCAATCTGAGCAAAATGATATTATTCGTGCAAAGAAGAACATGCCGCTATTGATCCAAGGGGTTGCAGGAAGCGGAAAGACAACAATCGCTTTACATCGCCTTGCTTTTTTGATTTATGAATATCGTGAACAGTTACAGGCAGACAGAATGATTGTCTTTGCTCCAAACAGTTTGTTTTTAGACTATATTTCTGGTGTATTACCTGAACTTGGTGTAGGGAATATTAAACAAACGACATTTCAAGATTGGGCACTACGTACTTTAGATGATACGGTGAAATTAAAACATACAGAAGAAAAGCTGAAGGAAGCCTTTTCAATCAATCGTGATGAAAAAAAGATTATGCTCGGCAAATTAAAAGGAACGATGAAATTTAAGTCATTTATTGAAGATAGTATGGTTCAATTTGGAAAGAATCTAGTTCCTACGAAAGATTTCGAGGCATGGGATAAAGCTGTTATCACAGTAGAAGAAATCAAAAAATGGATGCTAGTTGAATATAAGCATTATCCATTAATAAAGCGTAGAGAACGATTGGTTGGTCGGATTAAGCGGTGGATTGAGATTGAACTTAAAAAGTTTGAAGGAACGAACGAGAAAAAAACACTGAAAAAAGAAGCGACAAAGAGATTAAATGCATACATGAAATTTTGGCCTAAATTAAGCCCACTATCATTTTACAATACGATGATGAAACAAAAAGAAATAGTAGAGGTAATTCCTGAAGAACTTGTTCAAGAAACAGTAAAAAATTTACGAAAAAAAGAGGTTCATGTAGATGATTTACCGCCACTTATTTTTATTCATCATCAATTAGCAGGTATCGAAAGCGGGAAAAAATTTCATCATGTTGTGATAGATGAAGCGCAGGACTTTTCACCATTTCAAATTGATGTATTAAAAGAGATTACAATCGGAAACTCTTTTACAATTTTAGGTGATTTATCTCAGGCGATCTACGATTATCAAGGAATTGAGGATTGGAATGATTTTAAAAAAGTTTTTCAGGAAACAGGTTATTTTGAACTAACAAGAAGTTATCGTTCCACAAAAGAAATTATCGAGTTTGCAAACAAAGTCATAAAGAATGCTGAAATTCCTGTAGGTCTTGCAGCACCTGTTTTTCGTAGCGGTAATAAAGTAAAGGTACTTTTATTGGATAATCAGTTTGCTGATATCGTTAATACTCTACAACATATGCAGAATGAAAATGTAAAGACAGTTGCTATTATAGGAAGAACAGATGATGAATGTCGTAATATATATGAAAAATTAATAGAAGAAGGAATCGCTGTAAATATCGTTGAAGCGAATCAAAGCAAATATGAAGGTGGTATTTCAGTAGTACCAGTTTATTTAGCAAAAGGTTTAGAATTTGATGCTGTGATCCTTATAGATGTTGATGAAAGGCATTATAAAAATACAAAGCATGATGCTAAATTATTATATGTTGGATGTACGAGAGCTCTCCATGATTTGCGAATTTTCTATTCTGGAGAAGCATCACCTTTAATTCAAGGAATACTAGAAGAATGTTATGAAAGCAAATAATAAATGGTTAAAGAGGATTTTTAAGCGATAAGCGAGAAAATCCTCTTTTTTGTTCACTCCTTTAGGTAGTGAGCTATTTAAATAAGAATATTTTATAGAGTTAAAATTATATCGAGATATAGAAATAAATAAGAGTATTTATAATAAACGCTTTTTATTATTGTCATTATTTTTTCACAAATTAGCACATTATGTATATTTGAATAATTTGTTTATTGTAGTAATATAGGTTTTGGAAGGGATTACATAGCAAATATTTACATAAACAAATAGTTATATATCCCAAAAAACACATACTTAGCAAACAAATTTTAAGAGGGGTGTACCGTAATGACAAACAAACAAAGTGCATTTTATATGCCATCAGTGAACTTACTTGGACAAGGATCTGTAAATGAAGTTGGAACAAGACTAGCTGGTCTTGGAGCAAAGAAAACACTAATAGTAACAGACGCTGGTTTACATGAATTAGGTGTTTCTAACAGCATTGCAACTATTATTCGTGAATCTGGTGTAGAAGTACATATTTTCCCTAAAGCTGAGCCAAATCCTACTGATAAAAATGTTGCAGAAGGTCTAGAAGCGTACACAGCTGAAAACTGCGATAGTATTGTTACACTTGGTGGCGGAAGCTCACATGATGCTGGTAAAGGAATCGGAATAGTAGCGGCAAATGGTGGAAGCATTCATGATTACGAAGGTGTTGATGTATCTAAGAAGCCAATGGTTCCGTTAATTGCAATCAATACAACGGCTGGTACAGGTAGTGAAGTTACAAAATTTACAATTATTACGGATACAGTACGTAAAGTAAAAATGGCGATTGTTGATAAACATGTAACGCCAACACTATCTATTAATGACCCAGAATTGATGGTAGGTATGCCACCTGCTTTAACAGCTGCAACTGGATTAGATGCTTTGACTCATGCTATCGAAGCATATGTCTCAACAGCTGCAACACCAATTACTGATGCACTTGCTATTCAAGCGATCAAAATTATTCCAAAATATTTACCAAAAGCAGTAGCTAACGGTCAAGATATTGAAGCTCGTGAGCAAATGGTATACGCTCAGTCATTAGCTGGCATGGCATTTAATAATGCGTCTCTAGGTTATGTTCATGCAATCGCTCACCAATTTGGTGGTTTTTATAACTATCCACATGGAGTATGTAATGCGATTCTACTTCCACATGTATGTAAATTTAACTTGATTTCGAGGGAAGAACGTTTCGCAGAAATCGCAGTTGCATTAGGTGAAAAGGTAGATGGATTAAGCACTCGTGAAGCTGCTGAAAAAGGTATTGCTAAAATCGAACAAATGGCTAAAGATCTAAACATTCCAAGTGGTTTCGCAGAATTAGGAGCTAAAGAAGAAGATATTGAAACATTAGCTAAAAATGCGATGAAAGATGCTTGTGCGGCAACAAATCCACGTAAGCCTAAACTACAAGAAGTTATGGGAATTATCAAAAACGCTATGTAATATAGCTTAAATAAGAAAGAAGAATCCAACCCCTACTTTGTATAATACGTATCTAGGAAAATATTCTTATTACGTTTTGCATAATAGGGGTTTTATTTTTTGGTGAACACTTACTGAGAAATGTTGCTGGATATCTTATAAAAATGCCAACTTACTGAAATAGAAAGTAATATGTGACTTGAAATCTAATTATATTCATTACTCGTATATTTTAGTCTAAATTATACTTCTTAATTTTTGCATATAACCAAGGTCTGCTAATACCGAGTAATTGACTTGCTTTGGTTTTATTGCCTTTTGCTTCTCTTAAAGCAGCGATTATCATATCTTTTTCTTTTGAAAGAATCATATCTTTATAGGTTGAGGCTGATTGTTGAGTGATTGGTATTTCTTCAAGATCAAAATGGAAAGTACGAAGATGATCGACATCAATATAATCACTATTTTTTAAGTTAGCTGCTCTTTCTAAAACATTTTGTAATTCCCTCACATTTCCAGGCCAAGTATGTTTCATCAGCTTTGTAAAGGCCGAATGAGTGATTCCACTTATGTAAAAGCCGCTTTGGTTTAAGCGATTAATAATTGAATGAACAACATCTGGTAAGTCTTCCATTCTTTCTCTTAAAGGAGGTATATTTAATCGCATAATATTTAATCGATAGTATAGGTCTTTTCTAAACTTTCCCTCGGCTACTAATTTTTCAATATGTTGATTCGTGGCAGCAATAATTTTTGTATTTAAATGAATCGTTCTCGCGCTTCCAACTGGTTGAAATTCTTTTTCCTGCAGTACTCGTAATATTTTTGTTTGAAGTGGCATTGACATATCTCCGATTTCATCTAAAAAGATGGTACCATTTTGCGCAAGCTCAAATTTTCCCTTTAACCCGCCTTTTTTCGCACCTGTGAAAGCTCCCTCTACATAACCAAAAAATTCTGATTCAAGTAGTTCGGGTGGAATAGCTGCACAATTCACATGGATAAAAGGGCCCATTTGTCCAGAGGCTGCATGAATTCCTTGAGCAAATAACTCTTTTCCAGTACCGCTTTCACCAATAATTAAAACAGTAGACATGCTTTTAGAAGCTAGAGTAGCTTCATGTTTTACATTTCTTATCACATCAGACTCCCCGGCAATATCGAATAAAGTATACTTTGTTCCTTTTATTTTATTAATTTCATTTTGATAAGCAAATACTTGTTTTTCTAGTTTTTTAACTTTCGTTAATGCTTCATGCAAATGGGTTAAGCCACGATAAGTCACTTTACAAATAGCACTGATTGTCTCTCCCTTTTCCTTGATAGGCAAAATAGAAATGAGGGTTTGTTGACCCTCAATTATTTGAGGTGTATTGTGTACACTAATCCCACTTGTAATTACGTTTTCAATGTTTAGTTCAGGGAATAACTCGGTTGTGGATTTATTTATAACATCTTTACTGCTTAGTCTAAATAAATCAGTAAATCCTATATTAACCATTGTAATATTTGCTTTTTTATCAACAAGAATAATAGCATCATATGCAAATTCGATTACAGATCTGAGTTTTTGTTCCCATTCTTTAGTTAGTTGTAATTCGTTGATCGTTTGTTCAATTTGAGTAACATCTTCAATAATGACCATTGCGCCTACCAAAGTATCTTGACTATATAGCGGGTAACAATGTACGTATAGACTTGAATTGTTTAAGATTAATTGTTTTTTTGCTACAGTGCAGCGTTCAAATAGAATTTCTTCAAGTAAGTCTTTAATTATAAATAATTCCTTTTTCTCC
>NZ_JBALMO010000303.1:0-2734 GCF_036963345.1 Bacillus sp. JJ722 | reverse complement strand
ATTGTAATGCTTTTCTTTCGTATTTAATAAATAATGTGCAAGTGAATTTGAGGCGTTAACTTGGAAGTCCATGTCGATGGATAGTAAGCCGAAGTGTAAGTTATTAAAAAGTAGTGCTGATTGAGATTCAAAATGATTTAAGACAATATTATATGAACTTAGTATTTGCTGGGTTGAGAGTACTCCAATAGGAATCATTTGTTCATTTACAACTGGAGCATGTCCTATTTTATGCTTCAACAGCAACTCTCTTGCATGTTCAATCGTATCGTTCGGCCTTAAGTGAATAGGATTAGAATTATAGTAATGGTCGATTGTAGTATCAAAGGATGGTTGAGTGGTTAAAATTTTGAATATTTTGTTTTTAGTTATGATTCCGATTAAATGATTTGAATCATCTACAACTGGAAGTAAAGTTGAGTGGGTTTCTGTAAATATTGGAAGTACATTATGAAATGTACATTCTTTAGTGCAACAAATATAATTGGTTGACATGATATCAGCAACGAGCATAGAAATACCTCCTTTTTATTCGACATTATATCAAATGTAAAAATAAACGTTAACACTATGTGTAAAAATTATTTACAATTTACAATATTCTGTTAATAAATGTTTACAATTTAACGAGAAAAATAGTCTATTTATAAATAAAAAGAATTGGCATAAGATTTGCAAATATATTATGTAAAAATGTTTTGGATACAAAACAAACATATTGATGTTGTAAGAGGAGGAGCAAAAATATGAGAATGGTAAAAGGATGCCCATCTACTTCTATGAATGATTATCAATTAAATACG
Organism: Bacillus sp. JJ722; assembly: GCF_036963345.1. Taxonomy (NCBI): domain Bacteria; kingdom Bacillati; phylum Bacillota; class Bacilli; order Caryophanales; family Bacillaceae; genus Bacillus; species Bacillus sp. JJ722. Next base: position 1,931 of record NZ_JBALMO010000303.1, on the reverse strand, counting down.
ACGACTTTAATACGTCATGCTGCACGTAATTTCCCGGATCAAGAAATACTATATCGTAGCAATAATCAGCTTCATCGTTATTCCTATCAAAAAGCATATACACGCATGATGAAAGTGGCAAATTTTCTTGAAAAACGGTTGGGAGTTAAACCAGGTGATAAAATCGGAGTTTTAGATTGGAACTCTCATAGACATTTTGAATTATATTTTGCAATACCTGGGACCGGAGCTACCCTTCTTCAAATGAATCTCCGCATTTCACCGGAAGATTTATCTTATGTAACTAACCATAGTGAAGCGAAATATATTTTCGTCGATGAATCTTTATTATCTGTAGCTGAAGCGATTAGCTCAAAGTTGGAAACAGTGAAAGGGTTTATTGTCATGTCAGATAAGCCAATGTCTGACATAAAAACGACCTTGTCACCAATTTTTCATTATGAGGAAATGATAAAGGAAGAAAGTGACGATTATGATTGGCCGATAATAGAAGAAACAACAGCTTACAGTGCTTGCTATACATCAGGAACGACTGGAAAACCTAAAGGTGTCTATTACTCACATCGCAATATCTATCTTCACACCATGGCAGAAGCTGCTTACTTTGGTGTAAACAGTCATGATTGTTTATTAGTGATTATACCCATGTTTCATGCTCAATCATGGGGACTCGTTCAGGTTGCTGCGATGATGGGCGCCAAAATGATCTTCCCAGGGCGCTATGTAGTGGAAGATACTTCACCGCTTGTAGATCTAATGATTGCAGAAAGTGTCACAATTGCAGGAGGATCACCGGCTATCTTCCTTCCTATGCTTCATTATATTCAGACACTTGAGAAAAAACCGGACCTTTCAAGGGCAAGGTTTTTATCTGGTGCATCAGAGCCACCTGTCTCATTGATGAAAGGATTTAAAGAGCTGACAGGAGCAGAAATTATTCATGCCTATGGTTCAACAGAAACCACTCCAATGGTTGCGATTAATTACCATCTTAACCCTTCTTTGAGAAATAAATTGACAGAGGACGAGAAATGGGATTTAAGACGAAAACAAGGTTTGCCACTTACAGGAATCGATTTCAAACTATGTAATCCAGATACAGGAGAAGAAGTACCTCGAGATGGCAAAACAGTCGGTGAACTTTGTTTAAGAGGTCCATGGATCACAGGTGCTTACCATAATGCACCGGAAACAGATAGCAGTTTCCAGGATGGGTACTGGCGCAGCGGTGATGCGGGTACTATTGATGAAAATGGATATGTAAAACTTGTAGATAGAATCAAAGACGTTATAAAGAGCGGTGGAGAATGGATTTCTTCAATTGATATGGAGAATTCATTAATGGGACACCCCGAAGTTCTTGATGCAGTAGTCGTTGGAATCCCTCATGCAAAATGGCAGGAACGTCCTCTTGCGCTAGTAGTAACAAAAGATAATAAAACATTTCCTAGAGATGAATTTGAAAGTCTATTATATGAACAATTTGCTAAATGGCAATTCCCAGATCAAATTCTATTTGTAAATGAGATACCGAAAACAAGTGTGGGGAAATTTAACAAAAAAGAAATTGTGAAGAAGTATGAAAATCTTTACATGGAATCTGGGGATAAAAAGTCATCGTCAAAAATATAAAACTTTCAACTAATTTGAGCTTGAGAACTGTACGGGTATGAAAAATCATAATCTTCTAGACGATGTAAATTACCTAGAAATAATAATTTGAATAATTAGTTATTTTTTGAGTGTTATGTCGTGAAACAATGAAAAAAATCTCTTCCCGTATTTATGGGAAGAGATTTTTTACTATTTTAATATTAGATTTTTTCTTGGTATATACTTCGTGTTTTTACATGTAATTGTACGTTCAGTTTATATCAATTATTACTATTTCTCTTTGAACTTTCGTATAATAGCATTGAGTAAGATAAAAA
>NZ_JBALMO010000302.1:0-1076 GCF_036963345.1 Bacillus sp. JJ722 | reverse complement strand
CTAAACCTTGATACTTTTCATCAATAATAAACCATCTAAGCTGTGCTTCTGTATCACTAGACTTCGTTATCGCAATAGACCCGACGTTCTCACCATTTACCTCAGCAATCCATAACGCTCCTCCTTCTTGATCGATAATAAAATCAGTTAAACCTTTCATAACATAATATTCAAATATCTGTGCTAAATTATATGTTTCACCATAAAGCTTTCCGTGAAGCTGTGCAACATATCCAATATCTCCAGCTTGATATGGCCGAATAACGACTTCTGGCTTCAAGGAATCTTCTTTCGAGCTAATGGATTCGATTGTTTGCATAGATGTAACGAGCATAGAAAGTTCTTTTTTTGATAGACTATGAAGCATTTTATCTACACCAATATTTGCACTTTCAACCAAATCGTTATAAATTTTATCGCCATATTCCGTGAGATAAAGGGAATACTGTCTTTTATCCTCGTTTGACTGTTTTCTTGTAACGATATTTTCGGCTTCAAAGCGTTGAATAATTCGGCTCATATAGCCTCGATCAATACTTAGCTTGTCTCTAATTTCAGTTGCATTACCACCATTGCTCAACTTGATTTCTGTTATAATTCGTGCCTCTGTTAATGGAAAAGGCTGATTATAGATTTCTTGGTCAATTTTATCTAGAACATTAGCATAATACCTATTGAATTCCCGGATTTTTTCTATATAATAAATTGATTCCATAAAGATACCTCTCTTAATATTCTGAGTTTTTAAGCTGTTACTAGTATAAATCATATAGTTGACTGAGTCAACTATACACTGACCAGATTTCAATGTTATCAACATAAAAATTGGCAGTATTTGAATCCCAAATTACTTATATACCTCCACTTTTTATTTAATAAAAACATTTGTTAATGATTACATCCCTGGATTTTTATAATCGAGTAGAGGGAAAATAATATGATTTATATGATTTATTTTCGCCCCTCTTACAACACCGTACGTACGGGTCACATATACGGCGTTTCAATTTATATTACAGTGTGTACTTTTAGATAGTATTCTAAAGCAGAAGGTATACCCTCTGCTTTAGTCTTTT
>NZ_JBALMO010000301.1:0-5254 GCF_036963345.1 Bacillus sp. JJ722 | reverse complement strand
GGATATATATGAAAAAAATAGGGGTTGTTTTTCTATTGTCAGTGTTGTTTCTTGCTGGTTGCAATCGAGATACGTTGGCAGCAATTCCATCTAAGACACCTTTTGTAGCAAGCGTAAATATAAAAGATGGTAGTATATCGTTTATAAATAGTGAAAAAATGCACGTTTTGGCAAAATGGGATATTCATCAACCATTTACAGGTGCGACATTGTTGCCAAATGACAATCAAATTGCGCTCTACGGGAAGCAAATGAATTCAATACTTGTGTATTCGTTAAGCGAGGGTGAGCTTATTGATGAGTGGCAAGTAGGTGAAGGTATCGTTATGATGAGTGTAATTAATGGGGGAAAAGAGTTAGCTTTAGTTGATCAGTCAACCAATTCTATTCGTATTTATTCTTTAGAAGGGCAACAACTTCGTTCAAAAGAAGTGGGCGATAAGCCTATTTCAATTCATGAGGATCAACGTACTAAGCAATTATATGTAGTTAATTTCAATGATAATAAGATAACCGTATTACAATCCAACACGTTAAAAACCGCAAAAGAAATAATCATCAATCCATTTTCAACAGGAATAATGATTCGTAGTCAAGAACAACAAATTTGGGTAGGGGGACATGGTAAAGGGGATCATATAGAGGATAACGTTCATATTTATTCAACCGAAACAGGTAAGTTAATCAAGACTTTGCGTACACCTTCTATGCCAATTCAGTTTTTGTCTTATAATGATTATGTTTATATCGTAAGTCATGGAACAAGCACGGTCTATAAATATAAGGATATGGAACAAATAGCTTCTATAAAAGTAGGCGTAAATCCCTTTGAGATGAAACAAGTAAAAGACAAATTTGTACTTGCATCATATGATAGTAATAACCTTCATGTAATTAATCCAGTGAATTTTACAGTAGAGAAAACAATTGAGGTAGGAAAGGGACCGTTTCAGTTAGTGGTAAGGGAGTAGATACATAGATGGTAAAATATAGAGTTCTTGTTGTAGACGACGAAGAGGATATGAGACATTTAGTAGAAATGTATTTATTAAATTCTGGCTTTAATTGTATTCAAGCGAGTAATGGTAAAGAAGCTTTAAAAATATTAGGGGCGGAGCATATAGACGTTGTACTTCTTGATGTTATGATGCCGATTCAAGATGGTTTTGAAGTTTGTAAGGAAATTAGAAATTTCTCTGACATACCAATTATTTTTGTAAGTGCGAAGGGTGAAGAATGGGATAAAGTTAAAGGGTTAAAACTTGGTGGGGACGATTATGTCGTAAAACCATTTAGTCCTGGTGAACTCATGGCACGTATCGAATCAATTTTGAGAAGAGTAGGTAAGAAGAGTGAACAAGTAGAAGACGATCAAATGGTATATGGAAATATCACTCTTAATAATCGGTCTAGAAAAGTTATGGTTGGTAAGGAAACGATAACATTAACTTTAAAAGAATATGAGCTATTGCATTTCTTAATTCTACATACTAATCAAGTGTTAAGTAGAGAACAATTATTGGAACGAATTTGGGGTAATGATTATAATGGTTCTCTACGTACGGTTGATACTCATGTGAAGACTCTTCGTATGAAATTGAAAACGGCCGACTATATTCAAACTGTTTGGGGTATTGGTTATAAATTTGAGGCAGTAAATGAAAATTAAGTCTTATAACTTGCAGCAAAAACTTTGGATTTTTCTTTTTACCATTACGTTAGTTAGTATTGTATTTGCGTATAGTTTGTCACAAGTCTTTTATCAAAAGCTATATGTAGATTATGTGAAGGAAAATTTGGAATTACAAGTAGAGCAATTAGCAAGTGATTATAAAGGTGGTCCTTTAACGGATACTTTTAGGCAACAAGTAGAGTGGTTAAATTCAAAAACACACGGAGAAATGTTTGTGGTTAATAACCCGCGAGAACTAAGCGCGTGTCTTCCTTTTGAAATTGATTATGAGACATTAATATCCGAAGAGGAAAGGCAATCACTATTAGCAGGAAAGGCTGTTTTCAAAAAGGGTTATGAAGAACGCTTCCAGCGAGATATTGTAGCAGTTATTTACCCATTATTAGACAATGGAAGATTAGAGGGTATTATTTATTCTTATATTCCGTTAACAAGTATGAATGAATTTACGCAAGATTATACATTTGTTTGGTTTATTGCAGGCTTCTTATTTATTGCCCTCATGTTCTTAGTAGGTGTAAAAGTAATTAATTTTATGGTAAAGCCATTGAAAGAAATGAAAAAAGCGGCTATGAAAATGGCTAGAGGGGATTATTCTACAGTTATCGATGGTAGTGGACGAGATGAGATCGGTAGCTTAGCTACAGCGTTTAATCAAATGTCTCAATCTATTCAAGAAGAGGATGAACGAAAACGTGATTTTCTTGCGGATATATCACATGAACTACGAACGCCGCTTAGCTATATAAAAGGATATACACAGGCATTATTGGATGGACTAGTGAAAACAAAAGAAGATGAGCGGAAGTATTTAAAGTTAATTTCAAGAGAAACGAAAAAATTGCAAAATTTAGTACAGGATTTGTTAGATTTAACTAAATTAGAATCTAATACTTTCGTTATTAATGCAAATCCGGTTGCATTTGCACAATTCATTGAAGACTATATGGAAAAGTATATTTCGATATTGCAGGATAAAAAAATTAAGTTGAAAATGGATTTAAGTCCAGAAGTGATTATTAGTGGAGATGAAGTTAGGTTAGAACAAATCATCCAAAATATTCTTGAAAATGCTTTAAGGTATACAGAAGAAGATGGTACAATTTCATTATGCTTAACTAAAAAAGGGAAAAACTGCATATTAACAATAGAAGATACTGGAAGAGGGATTAGTGAGGAGCATTTAGCTAAGATTACCCAAAGATTTTATCGTGTAAATAAAGCGCGATCACGATTCGATGGTGGAACTGGGATTGGACTATCAATTGTGGAAAAATTAATGGAATTACATAACGGACACATGACTATTGAGAGTGAACTTCATAAGGGAACAAAAGTAATTTTTGTTTTTCCGATATTAGATTTGTAGTATTTAACGAACAAAGGGGAAAATAGAATGAAAAAAATATGGTTGATTTTATTATTTAGTGTTTTTTTACTTGCTGCCTGTGGAAATGACTCGAAATCGGAGAATGCGGATGAAGAAATGGCTTTTTTAGATGTAGAATTAACGGTTAATCCAGGCCCAGCAAAGGTTAATGAGCCCGTTCAATTTCAAGCAAAAGTAACATATGGTGACAAGCCTGTAAAAGATGCAGATGAAGTAAAGTTTGAAATATGGCGCTCTCATAGTGACAAGCATGAAAAGATAGATATTAAACATAGTAAAGACGGGATTTATGAATTGGAAAAAAGCTTCAGTGAAGATGGAACTTATTACATATACGCTCATGTTACTGCAGAAGGTATGCATAATATGCCTAAAAAAGAATTTGTCGTTGGACAACCAAGTACGCCGGAAGAATAATAATGTATATCTGTATCATTTCTTTAAGTTATCGTTTCTTACTATAATAAGAAACGATTTTTTATTGTATATGAAGGATAGTTTTATAAGATCATTAACCTTATACATGAACCATGCTAGTCTTTTGTCTGTCGCATAGTTCCTTTTTAAACTCATTCGTTAAAAAAGGAGAGGTGATGGTTTTTCTTAATGTCTTGTTCTTATAGAGCTATTATTAGAATACGTATGAATTAGGAGAACAAAGGTGAGGTGGGAAAATGAAGAACAAACGAATGGAACAAGCACCTCAAAATATGAATTATAACGAAATTATTTTCCAAGAGAAAGAAATAGGTGATGAAATACCAAATCAATGGTCTTTAAAATTAAAGAAAATTGAGTCGATATTATTGCCTAAGACCACTTCGGATATGTCTTCTGTTTTACAGCCTGTTGATGTAAAAAGAAGCTTACTTTTAAATAAAGATGGCAAAGCCTCCATTACGTTCGATATTTCAACGTTAAAAAAATATAGTATTTGCGTAATCAATGAAAGTGATCATCCTATTACATTTTGCCTTGAGCTAAGCCCTAATAATATACATTTTGTGAAAAAGACACCTTATATTGAAGTGGAGCCTAGGCAAATAGAGATGGTTTCATCAGATGATTATTTAAAGTATGCTAGAATTCAACTATTGGGTGAGAATATATCGTCTGTTGTTGTTTATTTACAAGGAGTAAAGTAACAAAAAATATTACAAGTATATTAAAATAGTCATTTCTTTGTAATGAATGTCATAAATAAAGGGATAACCCAATAAGTGTCAATCATTATTTTTTAGTATGAAGATGGAAATTCCTTAACAGTAATGGAGGGATTTCCTTTTTTTATTGAATAAAGGAAAATATTTGGAAAAGAACTGGAAGGTGCAGTTTTATAANNTTTATAATATTTGTACTGTTGTAGGGTAATAATGGGAAATACAATAATGGTTATTTAATAGTATTATTTGCTAATGTAATAATATGGTTCTATTATTACAAAAAACTCGTGTTACGATGTGGTTGTAAACAACAAATCACTTTCTAACAGGAGGAGTTTTTTATCATGAATAAAAAGTTTTTATTTACATTAGCTACAGCAGCTACAGTAACACTTTCAGGTTTCGGTGTAATGAGCGCGGACGCAGCGTCTAATACATCTACTAATAAAGTACCATGCAATGAAGTTCACAAGTTTGTACAAGATTGCAAGGATGGTAAAATCACAGGAACTACTAATATTAAAGTAAAACCTGTTGTTATTGAAAATGGTACAATGAAACCATGTCCAGTCGCTAAGCCAGAAGTAAAACCAGAAAACAAACCAGAAGTAACACCACCAACAAATGCAGCAGAAAACAATAAGCCGGCAGTTGATAATTCAAAACCAGAACAAGAAAAACCATCAACTTCATCTGAAGTTAGTGCTTATGAACAAAAAGTTGTAGAGTTAACAAATGCAGAGCGTGCAAAACAAGGTCTTAAACCATTAAAATTAGATGTTGAATTAAGTAAAGTAGCACGTGTTAAGTCACAAGATATGAAAGATAAAAAATACNNATGAAAAAATTCGGTATCTCTTATAACTATGCTGGAGAAAATATTGCTCAAGGCCAACGTTCACCTGAAGAAGTTGTAAAAGCTTGGATGAACAGTCAAGGTCATAGAGAAAATATCATGAATCCAAATTATACACATATCGGAGTTGGACACGTAGCTGATAATAACTA
>NZ_JBALMO010000300.1:844-5393 GCF_036963345.1 Bacillus sp. JJ722 | reverse complement strand
AGAAGTAAAACTTACTTTTAGTCATAATATAAATGAAGTAGTTGAAAACATATTTAGTATGGTGTAATTACAAGAATGAGTAATTTAAGTATAATATTTGCGAAAAATAATGTAGATGCATAGAAAAATAGGTTGGAAAGGTCTATAATTTTTATAAGCAATCATGATAAAAGGTTTCATATAAGGCCATATTGGTAAGTGGAAAAATATACATATTGGATAAAGCTTATTAAAAGTAGACTATATAAGGAGGAGTTAATGATGATGATAGGGTTAGTAGCGGTAGTATTAATATTCTCAATCCCCATTATTGCAATTGTAACGAACCATTTTGAAAAGCAAGCTAAAATAAATCGAGAAGTGTTGAAAGATCAAATTAAATTGGAAAAGCTTAAGCAAGAAAACTTCATTATGGAAACAGAAAAATTACGACTTGAACTTGAAAAAATGGAACAAAACAATAATAACCACATTACGAAGTTCTAAAAAAGTACATATGTAGATTACATTTTTGTTTAAGGTCCTTGGGAAAGGACTTTTTTTTATGAAGTGACCATACAATATAAGGTGGATTTATTTTTCTAATACAGGAGGAGTAAACATGGAGAATGTGAAGAATGCCGTTCGAAGCTTAAAGGCTTTTAGAATGTATTGGTTTTATGCATCCGATGAAGAAAGGGACTTAATTTCTTCTACTATTAAAGATGAAAGTTCAGCCTGTTTAGAAATTTTAGGAGCTATACAGTCATCTCAAAACAGTGATGATGAATATTTTCCATTTGAATAACATAGGTAAAGTTAATAACTATGAATCCTCATCTATGATGGGGATTTTTGTATGGAAAGAGTGCGTTTATCTGAGAGAAGAGGATAACTTTGGTTGTCCTCTTATTTGATGAAAAGAAAGAGATAAAACTGTCCGTTGTAATATATTGTTGTGTTTCTATTAAAATTCGGCAATGTTTTCTAAAAATATAAGCGTATTACACTACAATAATATAGAATTTTTAATATAATGGTGGGAGTTATATTAACATTTTGTTAATCATTTATGATTTTATGAGAGGGGAGGGTATATATGGAAAAACGGAAAATGTATTTTACTTTTTTTTCATCAATACAATGGTTTTTCTTTATCTTTGCTAACACAATAGTAGTACCTATTTCGATAGCTAGTGTGTTTCAAGTTGACGCACACACAGTTGAAGCAATGATTCGAACTTCATTAATAATTACTGGAGTCGCAGGGATGATCCAAGGATGGCTTGGCCATAGGCTCCCTTTGATGGAAGGGCATTCGGGTTTATTGTGGGGAGTTATCTTAAATTTAGGTGTTTCTGCATCATCGATGGGGTTGGATTTATCAACGGTTGGCGGTGGAATTGCAACAGGCATTATATTAGCTAGTTTAACTACTATGTTATTTGCCGCGTTGAATTGGGTACATATTCTTGAAATGATTTTTCGTCCGATGGTCTTAACAGTATATTTATTCTTACTATCGTTCCAACTGATATTCATTTTTTTTAAAGGGATGCTAAAAATAGATGAAACAGGTACAATAAATATACCTATAAGTTTATTATCTATTGGTGTTATTATATTAGTTAGTATATTAAAAGTTAAGGGAAATCAATTTTTAAGTAATTTCTCTATTTTAATTGGCTTAGCAATTGGATGGATTAGTTACGCATTGTTATTCCCAAATGATATTGCAAAAGTTACACAAACTAGTGGAAATGCATTTGCAATTTTCCCTCTTGGTGAGCCAAATTTTGAAATGGGAATTGTCATCATAACTTTCATTGCAGTAATGTTAAATCTTACAAATACAATGGCATCAATAAAAGCTGGTTCAGAACTAATAAATGAAAAAAGAAGTGCCAGACACTATCGCTGTTCAATGGCTATTACTTCTATTTTTACTATGATCGGTACTTGCTTTGGATTGGTACCTTATACTCCTTTCACGTCATCCATCGGCTTTTTGCTAAGTACCAGAATTTTCGACCGAAAACCATTTATTTTGGGTGGAGCAATATTAGCAGTTATCGGTTTAATACCGTTCGTTTCTTCATTTTTAGCGACAATGCCAATTACAATTGGAAATGCAGTATTATTTGTCGCATACTTACAGCTCTTTGGAACGGCATATGGCAGCTTAAATGGTAAAACATTTAATTCAAATACGATATTTCGAATAGCGGTACCAATTCTAGTAGGAGTGTCGCTAATGAATGTATCACCTGAAATATTTAATAGTGTACCAGTTATCCTTAGACCTTTCTTATCAAATGGGTTAATTATGGGGGTAATAATATCAGTTATATTAGAAACAATTGTCAAGTGGCCTAAATATGATTTGTTAGAAAATAGAAGTTTATCAAAGTGATCTATTTTGTGCTGATATAGTAGTATGCTAAATGATTAAATAAGAAACATTCTCAAATTTCAGTGTTTATGTTATCATTTTGAAAAGGAGTTCGATTTTTAATAAAAGGTGATTATAATGAGTAATAAAATGGCTATTGGTAAACGAATACATGAACTTAGACTTAAAAATGGGCTATCCTTAACAGAGGTAGCCAATCGAGCGGGAGTAGCAAAATCGTATATTTCCTCCGTAGAACGAGAAATTCAAATAAATCCTTCCATTCAATTTCTAGAAAAAGTATCAAAAGTTTTAGGCATTAGTGTAGAGCAACTTATAAATGATAAAGAAACGGAAGATTCATCAACCCTCCTCGATAAAGAATGGCTTGAACTAGCAAGAACGGCTATGGAATCAGGAGTGAGTAAAGAACAGTTTAAACAATTTCTTGAATTTCAGAAATGGCAGCAAAACAATAATTCTGAATAAGAGGAGAACTCTTACAAGTATTATAAATTGTATAATAAACAATATCATAGGCTTAATGGGTCATTCCATTAAGTCTTTTTAATGTTTAGGGAAAATAAACTATGGTGATGTATATGCGATAGCTAGTGAGAATTGCTTTCCTTCTTACAAGAGAATGAACAAAGTAATGGGTTATAAATGGTGCTTATCTCCTTCTTCAAAAATGAATTGGAACACGAACTAGGCCCGTTTTTTTATTATACTTAGTGTCACTTACAAATTACTTAAACTTTAAAAACTTACGAGGATGTTTTCATGAAGGCTTTATTATCTATACTACTCTTATGGCTATCTACTCGTATTTCTTACAATATTTTCTAAAGAATAAGTTATTTTTCTTGATTTTTTTAGTTTTCACTGTGATAATATAGTTTAATTACACTATCAATGGACTGGTTCGAAAATACTAATGGATTAAACAATATTACGATAATATTAGACAAGAGTCGACATCGTAATGATTCAAATTATTTATCACTCTTGAAGAAAGCTTTATTTTACATATACCTATATGGGTAGGAGGTATAGTGACAGTTTTCGACATGAAATGGGTGAAAATATGAATTTAGTTTGTAAGCTTTAATATCTATATATTGGAAAAAATAGATATTTTGAAGGTGGAAAATTCGACTATCAATAGATATAATCGTTAAAAATCGACTATTAGCTGTTTTTTTGAATAAATAATTCAGAAATATTTGTTAATTATTTATAAATGTATTGAATATTAACAAATTTAGCCATATAATAGTCTTTGTGAAAGTTGTTCTCAATAAAGAACAAATTAAATATCTATCTACATACAACTAAAAAAGTATACATTTATAGAGAGAGAATTTACGTAGTACTTAAATAATTTGGATGGAGTGCAAGGAGATGGGAATCTTGAACAATATCGAGGAAGAGATTGATAAAGAATGGCTGTTATTAATGAAAGAAGCTAAAGAAAATGGTTTATCCATTCAAGAAGTTAAAAGTTATATAATAAAAAACTCGCACCAGAATAAAATTAAGGAAGAGTCAAAATCTGTTAAGTTAAATTAATATTTCAAAGGAAGTGAATGTATTGAAACAAACAGAAAAAATAAACAACGGAAAGTTCAATCAGTTAGTAAGATATCAAGATCAATATAAGTTTGAGATAGGTCAAAAAAATAGTCAAAAATCAAGTGAATATCAAGAAGACCTTTTGAAAACGTTGAATCGAATTGAAACAAAACTAGATATTTTACTTATGCAAAGAAATCAATAGAATGCTATCCAGGGGAAGTAGGTTCTAGGTCAGAAAGAAGGTTTTTATTAATTAGGTGGTGATGTTCTTTATATTGAAATGTTAGTTAAATTTATTGAATTTTTATAGAATAAGTCTTTAAATGTTTCTATAAGAATATAAAACATATAACTCTTAAACATTAAAACTAGATTTATTTACTGAAAATAAACAAACAATAAGGTTGGTTTGGTGATTCAGATAAAGCGTAATTTTTTTTGCTCTTTATGTTCTTTATTAAGAACGACCAAGTGTTAGATAAAGAACACTAACGGTGATGTCTCCTTACCGTTATCAAAGGAGGCACTCGATTACACTGTGGGTTGGAACAAACCTTAGACGCGGGTCGTCAAGAGTGTAGTGTGAGGGGGGGTTGGATG
>NZ_JBALMO010000300.1:0-803 GCF_036963345.1 Bacillus sp. JJ722 | reverse complement strand
GATCTGTAAGGAATGGTGAAGTAAATTGAAGTCTGTCTATATAAGTCCAGAAGATTTTAAGGGCATTCTAATATATGCATATGAACTTGGGAATACGTCAACTGACATAAAAGTCTGTATGTTGATTGAAGAAATAAAACAACAGCTATTAGCGATATCTTTTGAAAGTGAAATACATCCTTATGTGGAAAAAGTTGAAGTGAAGATTTAAATGGGATATTTATTTTTTCGAAAATAATAAAGGTAAATATAGGTGGAGATCTATGAATTCTAAAAAATAATAACGAGGTTTCATAATGATAGGAAAAAAAATAATGGAATTACGCAAAAGAAGAGGATATACACTTTCAATGTTGGCGGAAAAGACCAATATCTCTAAATCTTATTTAAGTAATATTGAACGAAATCTAAACAAGAATCCTTCATTAAATATTCTCTTGAAAATTGCAAATGTATTAAATGTTGAAGTGAAAACATTGTTGAAACCCAATTCAACTGACGAATGTGTAAAAATCGAAAAAGAATGGGTTGATTTTATCAATGAATTAAAAGATTTAGGTATAGACATGAACGAAGTTAAACAATATAAAATTTTGCTTGAATTTATTAAATGGCAAAATCAGAAATAAACAACTCAATATGTAGAATTTACAGTGCTGGAGGGCAATATGGAGGAAACAATTAGTATTAGTGATATTTTTAAAACACTCAAACGGCGTTGGAAACTAATCATGTTTCTAACGGTAATCGCAGCCTTGATTAGTGGTGCCTATTCTTATTTGGTAATAAAACCTGTGTATTAT
>NZ_JBALMO010000299.1:8164-8996 GCF_036963345.1 Bacillus sp. JJ722 | reverse complement strand
AATAAATTGAAGTATGAAATATAAAATAATACAAGTTGATAATTTTTATATTATTCAAATATAGTCTCTAAAAAGTACTCGGAACGGTTTTTAATATCTTCATTGTCGTCATTTTTTAGTTTTTCTAAAGTTTCTTTAATAATATCTATATTGTTCTTTTCTATATCCTCCAAATAATACTTAACTAATGAGATAATACTTAGAACTGTCTCTCTAATATAAAGATCTTTGTGTGTAGAAAATGTTAAAAGTTTAGTGAATAGCCATTTTTGTTCTTCTTGTTTTGGATATTGAAAACTTAATAATACATCACAAATTAGTGATGTATCTTCTTTATTAAAAATATCTTCGGCCTCTCCCATTGTCCATATTTCTTCTTCCTCATCTTCATAATCATGAACATATAACTTATCTAAAAATTCTTCGAAACTATTTGCAACATTTATGATAGTATTGTCTTCACTTTCTATGTAAATTACAGAAGGATTTTTTTGTTTTTTTCTATAATCCAGCGCATACCAGAAATTACCATCACCACTAAATATCAATATATCTTGAGGTAAATCCCACTCATCAATAAGATATTTTGACTCTAACATCCCTTTTGGTCCTAATCCATTTATAAATTCAATAGGTAAAAAATCTTCTTCCATTGAGACAGCATTAAATTTTATATAACCTCCATTTTGCACTAAAATTATCCTCTTATAAGAATCAGGTAAAATTCCCCCTAGATTACTTTCTAATTTTTCGATTTCTTCTAAAGAAATATCTTCAAGTCTAATAGGGTCAGAATTACCTTCAAGCCATAATTTTTTCATATTATCCTCCG
>NZ_JBALMO010000299.1:0-8105 GCF_036963345.1 Bacillus sp. JJ722 | reverse complement strand
GAAAATAGTTTAATAAGCAAATTATTCGAATGAATAGTTTTTTAAAAGTTTGATTTAACCAAACTTCTGATAGATAAAAGACATATAACGGGAAAAATCGCCTATGCATTTGGAATGCAGGCAGTTTCCTTATTTGGGGAAGGGATTAATTTCTATACAGTTTAAGAGAAAGCAAATCCAGCCTTTATCTATACTACAATAAAAGGATCATTGAAGTTATGTGTTCTTATATATTCTACAGGCCATTATATAAATGTCTGTTTCTGTCACTTTGTCTAAAATTAAACGAACAAGCTTCACTAGATATATCATGTACATATATGTATAACAAAAAGAAAATGGGTGTGTGATTCGAATGAATGAACACTATTATGATTACCCTACAGAAATTTTAAATCAGCAGTACAATACAAATTGGATGGAGCGTTCTCCAGTTGGGGGAGGAGCTGGAGCCACAGCTGGAATTGGAGCTGGAATTGGAAGTGGTACAGAAGCTGGAACAGTATTGTTGCCTCCAACAGGTGCATGGTATTACTCTGGGTGGCATCCAAGTAGCTTATGGCAACCGTATCATACTTGGCATCCCGCTTTTGGATGGACTTACTGGTTTTAGATACACCTATCTAAAGAAGATTTAAATAAGTTATTTTATAAATTAGCAAACCTCTTAGTACGGAATTGCACAAGCCCTTCGCATTTTGAGAGGGGCTTTTTGTATTTACATGAAGAAGTAACAGAATTAGAAATAGATAATATAAACTTAATAATATTAAGCGATATTATTGATGGAATTTTTATATTTAGAGTTATTTATAGGAATGTATTTTTTTGTAAAAGTTAATCCTATTATCAATACATAGAAAAAGGGGATGAGTAAGAGTCTGATTTATATTTACAATGACTATGGTGGTACTCGGCAATGTAATAAGGAAGTATATGAATTGGTAAATAATACGAAGGAAATGCCAGCCAAAACGAAAGGAAAAATAATAATACTGGAGAATTTAGAGTACAAAAGCTGATTATTTTTTAAAAAAAGGAGACTTTGTAAAGGTCTCCTTCAATACACTAATTATAATTAATATTATATCAAATCATCCTTGATGACCGCCAACGAATTTGTTATCACTGACAGGAACAGAATTTATTGAGATGATTGCATAATTACGTGGTATCAAAGAAGAATACAAATTATTTAATAAAAAATTTTCAACTGGAGCCGTCCGGTAGTTTGAAGCGTATGTAGCAATTCCTATCATCATTTTTGTTGGAGTACTTTATGCACTTGGTATGAGAGAAGATTTACCGCTAACTACGATGCGAAAGTCACAGGAAGCTCAAAATAAAAAAAGTAACCTAAAGGAGCTACTTTTCATTTTCGAACTAATATTATCCTTACATATTTTTCACTCAATCGAACTAGCAATTTGAACTGATTTATCAGGCGTAATCTTATTAGATACTCTTTTATCGAGCCCTAACAAATAGGAATGGATTTACCAAAAGTAAGCAAGGAAATAAAAGAATATGTTCCATTTTGAGAATGGTTGAAAGATATTTTCTTATTGAAATAAGGGGTGCTTTAGTTCAATAAGCTCTAGCTGAATAAACCAGAAAAGCATGCTTCGATGATCTTTTAGAAACATGCTTTTTTGGTTCAACATTCCTTATTTATTTTCTTTAGAAAAATTTATAGCTGCCATTCTAACTAAAGATGAAAAATCATTCTAACATATGAATGATGAAAAATCACAAAGAGAGAGGGGGATAAAAAAGAATGTCTTTCAATTATACGTAAAATATTCATATTATTAACGATACATTTTCAAACAATCATTGTTGTATATCAGTATCAAGACATCATTTCAATTTATTTTAACTATGTTCTATTTTTAAACTCTACTTTTAAATCTTTAACTAGCTTGTCAACAATTATAGGTAGATGTTTGTTTTTTAAGTGTATGCAACCGAGTGATACGGTCAAGGGTTCATGATAAACTAAATCGACTGTCACAATTTCTCCGGAGATTAATAGGTTATTTGATGATTTTGAATAGCTAGGACCAACACTAATTGCCAAACCCTTTTGAACCGCTTTCATTACCACTTCCGTATCATTCGAAGTAAAAAAAATGTTTAATTGCCCGTATTTTTTTGTGAAATCTTTGATAAACCAATTTATATAATTACCATTATACAAAACCAGAGTATGTTGGAGTAATTCTTGAGGAGTTATCGTTTCATAGAACACTAAAGGAGAATTTTTATTTACATATACTTTCATTTTTCCTTCAAGTATAGTTTCGTATATAATATCCTCTCTATTTTTAATTATATCATCGTAAAGGGTTATTAATCCTATGTCGCTTTTTTGACCGACGACGTCCCTTATCACTGAAAGGGTTGTACTTTCTTAAATATCAATTTTTACATGAGGGAAATTCTTCTTAAAAGTAGATAGTGGTCCTAGTAGTAGTTTAAGAAAGCCAGATACTGTTGAGATTTTTAATTCTCCTGTAATTGAATCCTTAAGTGTTTCTACTTCGCTTTTTAATTCTTGAAATTTCATTAATATTTCGTAGGACTTTTTATAACTACCTTTCCTTCATCTGTTGGAAATGCCCCAAGGCGTGAACGTTCGAAGATTTGAACTCCTAATTCTTTTTCTAGATTTAATATCGACTGACTTAATTCGGATTGACTTACATGCAGATTTTGAGAAGCAATTGAAAAAGACTTTGTTTTGCAACCTCCAGTAGATATACTAATTTATCTATGTTCATAAGTGCCTCCTATCACAAAAACTTATACTTCAATCGAAAAGATTAATTTTATATTACCTTATTTAATTGGTAGAATTAAATATAATTAATCGAGAATAACAAAAAATTAATCGAGTATTGAAAGTATTGTGTTCTGATTAGTTAGAAAATTTAGTTAATTATAAATATTTTCGAGAAGAGAATACAGTAAGGGAAAAAGAGAGGAGAATAAATATGGATCAAAACAATATCGCAGTTAGTGATGAAAAGGATTCGAAACCAAAAAAGAAGGGTTTACCAGTAATCGATTGCGATTTACATGAGGCTTTTAATGATATCAAAGAACTTTTGCCATATCTTGATAAACGATGGAAAGAGTATATTATCCCTGGATCTTGGAGGCCTAATGGCTTACCTTATGCAAGGCTAACACCAGGTGGGTATGCTATGGTTGATGCCTGGCCTGGAAAGGGTAAAATTGCTGGTTCTGATTTCCCATTATTTAAAAAACAATTACTTGATTCATACAATGTGAAAAGGGGTATTCTAACAGGTGTTTTTTGGCCATCAGATATAAATACACAACCGGAATTTAAAAATGCACTTGCAACTGCGTATAATGATTGGCAAATTGATAATTGGTTAAAAAAAGATAAACGTCTTCTAGGTTCTATCCACATAAATTGTCACGACCCTGTTGCTGCGGCAAAAGAAATTGATAGATTAGGTAGTAACCCACAAATGATTCAGGTAATGATAAGTGTAATACCGGAAGCTCTAGGAAAAACATTTTATCATCCTATTTATGAGGCTGCTCAAAGAAATAATTTGCCTATTGGTTTTCATCTCGGAGCCTGTTCAAGTACCGTATTAGATAAAAATCCTTATTTTATTGAATGGTACTCCATGAGGATACAGAATTATCAAATTATTTTGTCTAATTTGGTTATTCATGGAGTCTTTGAGAAGTTCCCTAACCTTAAAGTTATGATGATTGAAGGTGGATTTTCTTGGGTTGTTCCAACTATGTGGAGACTTGACATGGCGTACCGAACATTCAGAAGAGAAGTACCTTGGCTGAAAAGATTACCTAGTGAATATATTCGTGACCATTTTAAATTTACAACACAACCAATGGATGATCCAAATCCAAAGCATATGATACAAATGATTGAAATGCTGGGACCTGAATTGCTATGTTTCGCCTCAGACTATCCTCATTGGGATTTTGATGATCCATATCGTGCTTTTCCGGCGGTTATGCCTAAAGAGTGGAAGAAGAAAATTCTTTACGATAACGCTCGAGAGTTTTATCAATTAGAAGACATGGAGGATGATTGTATTTGAAATATTCAGTCTGCAAAACAATAGATATGAAACCAGGTGAAATAAAAGAAATAAAAGTACAAGGCCGAAGAATAGTATTGTGCTGTACAGGAGAAGCCACATTCTCAGCAGTTAGTGCAATATGTCCTCATCAAGCTGCTAATTTAGTAGATGTTAAGCGATTGGATGGAACAGTGGAGTGTTTACCAGATGGGGAAATAGGATTTGTAAAATGTAATCAAACTTTAAGATGCCCAAGACATGGTTATGAATGGGATGTGACTACAGGTAAAGCCTTGTTCCCAACTAATAGATTAAATATTAAGTCATATAATTTAGAAGTAGAAGGAGATGAGGTAGTAATTTACATGTAAATCACTAATTAAAAAGGGGAAATGCTGCATACACTTACAAATTTCTTAGTGGCTTATCCAAAACATCTCTTAGTTTAGCATTTCAATTTTTATATTTAAGCGTTAATACCGAATCTAATTCATTGAGAGTGATTCAATTTTTGAACAGGGTATTTAGACTAAAAGAATATGTTAGAAAAATAATACTAAAATAGTAGGTGATTACATGCAAATATCATATTGCCAAATATTTTCTCGGACTATTGTAAATTATGGTGTCGGGACTAGAACTTTACTACCTCAAATATTAAAGGGGCTTGCTTGTAGACGGGTAGTTCTGTTTGCAGATAAAGAAGCGGGTAGTTTGGGGGTAATAAATCAAATTAAGGAATTGTTTGAGAAGAAGCAGGAAGTTGTTAAGATTGTTGGGGTTATTGAGGATATTGAAAAGGAAGCAACTGTTGAAACAGTCAATCGTTGCGCTCATTTTTTTAAAGAACATAAAGGAGATACCATCTTGGCACTTGGGGGGGCTGGTGTCTTAGATACAGCCAAGGCAGTTAAATGGATGATACATAAAGGTATATCAGATATAAGTAAAGTAGTAACAATTACTGAGCGATGGCCTGAAGCTGATTTAATTTCGATTCCCCATATAGCCATCCCAATATTGTCAGGTACGGGAGCTGAAATAACAGAAGTTACGATGATTACAAATGAAAAGTTTGAGAAAGCAACTAGTATTTATAACCCTTATATCAATGCAGATGTAGCGATTCTGGATCCTGAACTTACATTAGGGGTGTCTCCAAGTGTTACTGCACTAACTGGATTTACAACATTAGTTAACGCAATAGAAGCCTTTTTTTCACCTAGGGCAACCCCTATGTCAGATGCCTATGCACAACAAGCTATAAGATTGATAGCGAATAATTTAACAAAGGCAGTTCATGAAGGAAATAATGTGGAGGCAAAAGGTAATTTACAGCTGGCCAGTTATATGGCTAAATCTGCATTCATGCCTGTAATAAGTGCATTTCCTATGCATAACATGGCTCTTGCTTTTAGTAGAAGATTTAGAGTTACACAAATGCAGGCAAATGCCATCTTACTTCCAAATGTACTTGAATCATTAACCCCTTTTTACTTATCCAAAATTAAGGAATTTTCTAAAGCACTTGGCATTATGAATCCTCCAAAACATGATAAAGAATGTTTAAGTCAAGCTGTTGCAGTCATTCGAAATCTACGTGAAGAGATCGCTTTACCTAAAACTCTAGATGTTGGTTTTGAGGGAAATCTAGATAATATGGATGACTTTATATCAATGGTTCATAAGGAGCCTCTTGCCGTTCACTATAAAATACCAGGAGATGTTGTAGCTAAAATCATCTATCAAATATTTAATTTGCCTATAAAAATTGATTAGTAGATATTATTTACCGAACTAGGCGGAATTAAAACATTCATAAAGTAAAAGCTGTTAAATCACATTTGCAAAAATCGAGAAAGTGATGACTGTAATGGAAAATTGGTATATGTTAGTCATGATTGTTGTTATTGCATCTATTTTACAAACAAGTACTGGTTTTGGTTTTTCAATTGTATCATTGCCTTTTCTCTTCTTAATATATCAGCCTCATACGGCAGTTCAATTAAATCTAATTCTTTCGCTTGTTATATCTATAATCATGATATTTAAAGTTAATAAAGAAGTAGATAAGGCTATTTTATTTAGATTAATAAAAGGCAGCATTATTGGGATACCATTGGGTACTGGCATCAGTATGTATTTTGACATTGAAGTACTAAAAATCATTGTAAGTTTAGTTATTCTTTTGTTAACAGCTTGTCTTTTATTAAAGGTAAAGATTCAACAAACGAATAACAGGGATTTTTTAATAGGTATTATTTCAGGAATGCTAACAATAAGTATTGGTATGCCTGGTCCTCCTTTACTACTTTATTTCTCGGGAGCTGAAAAGGAAAAAGCAATGATTCGAAATACAACATTAGCTTACTATCTTTTCATTTATTTCATTAGTTTAGTGGTACAAATAATAATTGTTGGTATAAGCAAAGTTGTCCTATATTCATCTTTAGTGTCAATTATTCCACTATTGATTGGAATATTACTTGGCCAATGGATATTTACATCCATCAATCAAAAAACGTTTCAAATTACCACAAATATTATACTTCTATTTACTGGATTTTACTTATTGGCTACTAGTTTTTAGAAACATAATGTTTGAAAAGTTGAATGGCTTTTCTATTAAAAAAATCGTTCCTAATATAAAGTGTACCCTTTGTAAAGGACATTTCAAAAAAAGCCTAGGCAGATTTTAGAAGATGATCACTGTATTGAACAGGGGTCATCTTTTTTAAATTCCATTGGTATCTGTAGTGATTGTAATAGATCATAAATTGCTTAATTTCACGTTTTAATTCATCTAGAGTTTTACATGCTTTAATAGTGACTTCATCTTTAAGATGCCCAAAGAAAGATTCTTGAGGAGCGTTGTCCCAACAGTTTCCTTTTCTTGACATAGACTGGCGTAATCCTAGTTTTTTCACTGACTTTGAAAGTTAGGATGGGTATAATGTACTCCCTGGTCTGAGTGAATTAAGGCATTTTTTGCTTTCTTAAAGTTTCTATTTTTCTATAACTTTAAAAGGGTGTTTGTTGCCAAGTCGATGGTCATCCCCGTAGGGCGTACAGTAGCATCTATATTAGAAAACTACCAGCAGTAGGATGGCTTAGTTAAAATTCCAAAAGTATTGCACTCATACATGGGGGGAATAGAAGTTATTAAATAAGTAAGGTATTGATTTGAAGTAAAGTTTAACTATTTACAAAAAAGTGTAACGTTGTGCATAGAAACTTTTAATAAAAATTAATTCACCAACAACAAAAAAGCCAAACATCTAGTTTTTGTAAAATGTTTGGTTTTTTTCTATCCTTCTTTATGCAATGAAAGGTGATCCGATGTACATTTGTTAATTGTGATGGTATACACGCTGTTGGAATCGGAGCCTTCGATGAGAGATCTACTTTATACTATCTAATACTTTTTTGGTAAAACAAAATTATCCAGATATAAATTGTATAATTTATATAGGGACTTTTATATGATGTACTTATATAGTATGAAATAGAAATCTTTCTGAAAATGTTACAAGACAACTTAACCATGACCTACAAAACCTTCAAAAGCCCATTTTCATGTTTCGAAGAATTTAGTTTTTAACAACCCACTTTGAGGTTTATTTTAAAAAAACTGATTAGTAATTACTAACTAGATTAGATCACGACTATGTTGCCTGAAGACAAAGCTGTTACAAGACAACTTAACCATGACCTATAAAACCTTCAAAAGCCGATTATCATGTTTCACAGAATTTAGTTTTTAACAACTCAACCTTGAACTGATCTTACCGAATTGTTACTTTTATGGACAACTCTTTGTGAACTAAAAGAGTCATAACATTAATAAAGAACAATACTTATGTCACTAAAGGATCAGTTTAGTGGAATAAGAAATAAGGTGTCTTGTGATTGAATATTAGGTAAGGTATTAATGGAGTGAATGCTAGAATTTTCGAAATTAAAGAGGTGGGAAAATGTATTGGGAGACACTTCCTAATTGGATATGGGTTATTT
>NZ_JBALMO010000298.1:0-3700 GCF_036963345.1 Bacillus sp. JJ722 | reverse complement strand
TAAAAAATCTGGAAAATACCTATGTATTTTCCAGATTTTTTATTTTATACATACTTCATGTCATTCTTATAGATTTTCCAGCTGTTTCACAATGGCATCTCTATCTAAATTTTGACCAATAATGACGATATTAAGTGGCATTTTCATAAGTTCTGGTATCATAACCGGTGTACCATATGAGTATTGAAATAAAAACGGATATTGAGAATGCGTAAAACCTATATACCCTTTAATTCTGTACACTGTATCAGGCAATGATCTTAACCAATTCTCAAAGCTTTCATATGATATTGACTTATCAAACGTATAAACAATCGTCTGTAACTGTAGATGAGCAATACTATGTTTTGCCGACTTATGCCCATCTTGACTACGTACTTTTCTTCCTTGAAAATCTCGTAATAAAACTTTACTATGATTCGTAAATAAACATAGTGCTTCATTGTTTAAAGATTGAATTTCAAACAATATCTTTGCACTTTCCTCTTCACTTACTTGATCCACTTTGTTCAATAAAATCATATCTGCATGCACAAGTTGTTCAACCATTAATTGACGGATTTGCGGGGTGAATTGCTCTCTATCTTTCCATCTTGAGATATCAACAACTGTTACAATTCCTCTATATTCAAGTTGATTTACTAATAACGGTGACATGATACTATCTACTACTTCCACTGGATGAGCTGCTCCAGTTGTTTCTATATATATGGCATCAAGTTTATTCTCATATAATAAAGACTGTAGCTGTCCTTCTAATTTCTCAGAAATTGTACAACAAATGCAACCATCAAAAAGCTCTTTAAAAGGAACTCCTTCTTCTTCAATTACTGCAGAATCAATGGAAATGCTTCCAAGTTCGTTCAATAGTACAGCAATTTGTCTACCGGCTTCCTTTTCTTGCTTCATAATTTGCTGCAACAAAGTTGTCTTTCCACTACCCAAAAAACCACCAATTATGTATACTTCTGTTTTGTTCATAATAAAACTCCTCTTTACATGGTAATGATGACTAGGCAATAGTATCACAGTTTGCTTTCATATGCACAATTCAACTCGAAAGTAAAAGTGTTTCAAGTATTAATTATTGAGTATGATCCTAAATATGTTCCATATAAATTCGTGTACAATAAGTCACAAACCGAACACTTAACAAAAAAAGGGCAATGTCAGAAAAAGCACATTGAATGTAACCCCTCATTTTCCTGACACTACCCTTTTTAATCACTTATTTAATGTATTCGTTGCTAACAAGTTCCTTCTTAATCACTTTTGTTGGAATTTCAAATTCTACAGTTCCCATATAACCTGGAGCCACTTCATATTCATCAAATGAGATCATTAATTTTCCGTTTTCATTAATATAGAAATTTTGATCTTTTTTAATTTGATTAAACGGTTCAACTAGCTCTTCATCACCCGCACCTTTTACCCAATAAAAGATGTCAGAATCTGCCTTCATTTGAGCTTGCATTTGTTTTTCAATATTTTCACTAATAACCGAAATATAATCATGATCCTTAAAAAGGCTTGGCAGAGTGATTAGGATCTCATCTTTTTTATCAATCGTGTCATACTTCAATGTTGTTGAAGAAGACCCTACTGTATTTTCCACATATCTTCCAACCGATAGGATTCTTTCGTTATCGGTTTTCACTTCAAAGCCACTATTTACGCCTAAATGCCCGCCACCATTTTTCTTTAATTCTTCCATTTCCGTACGGAATTCTTTATATAGCTCTTCATTTTCTTGAAGATATTTCTCATTTAAGCTCTTCTCTAGCTCTTTGTTTTCTAAATTAGTGACTGCTGGTACTTTCAAATTAGCGTTATAGGTTTCATCATTGAAGTGATATTCTCTAAATGTAACTAATTTAACAAGTTTACCTACAACTGGTACATCCGAAAGCGCATATGCGATCGTTGAACTTGTATTAACACTAGCTATAAACAAACTCGCTGCAACTAGTACTCCAATAAGGATTTTCTTTGGTGTTTTTTTCTTATGTTGACGAATCGTTTGTTCAACAATACTTGATAGTTCTGCTGGAATTTCAATGTTATGGTATTCTTTTTTCAGTTCTTCTAATTTATTCATGTATTTTTCCCTCCGAGTAACTGGAATCCAGATCCATTCGTAACAGTTTTAATGCGCGATATAATCGAGTTTTTATGGTATTTGGATTTTCTTCAAGAATATGAGCAATCTCCTCAATCTTAAGGTCTTCAAAGAAACGAAGAGTAATGATCATTCGATATGTATGAGGTAATGCCTCAACTGCTTCTCGTAAATCCATATCCTCATAGCTGTCTTCATTGCCATGTGCCATAAACTCAATCGTTTCATCTTCTACTAATTGCTCTCTCTTCCGCTTTCTAATCATATCTATTGACGTATTAATTATAATTCGATAAAACCAGCTTTTTATAGCAGCTGATTCTTGAATATTCTGGATAGAACAAAGCCCTTTTCGAATCGATTCTTGGACGATATCTAAAGCATCTTGTTGATTTTTAACATAGCTATATGCAAATCGATATAAGCTTTGTTGGTTTTCTGTTACATAGGTTATAAAATCTCTTTCTATTTTCTTTTTGTAAAACATGTCATTACTCCTCTTGATACGTATCAATTTTGAAGACAATGCTAAGACGCAGCTGTCTGTAAAAAAGTTTTGAAAATATAATAAAAAAATCAGTAATAGGCACCACAAATGGATAAATGTCCAAATGGGGTGCCTGTCATCGATTTATTCTTCTTTAATTTTAAAGTGCTTGACTGCCTGTTGAAGCTCATAACTAAGTGTTGTTAGATTAGTTGCATCTTCGGCAACTGTATAAATAGAGCGTGCTTGTTCATCAGCTGAGGCATTTACTTCCTCACAAGCTGCAGCAGTTTGTTGCGCCAACCCTGCCATAACTTGTATAGAATTTAGTACATGGTCTTTGTTACTAGCCACATTTTTGATGTCCTCACTTATACCATCAATAGATTGAGCCATCGATTGAATTAAAGTTGAGATTTGTATAAAGGCATTGTTCGTATCCTGGATGACCATTGCTTGTTTATTGAAAATTTCACCCGTTTGATCCATTTCATCGACTGCCTTTTTCGAACTATCTTGAATAGCTTGAACGATTTTTTTGACATCTTCCGTTGCTAAAACAGATTGCTCTGCAAGTGTTTTAACTTCATTCGCTACAACAGCAAATCCCTTTCCATGCTCTCCTGCTCTCGCAGCTTCAATACTTGCATTTAATGCCAATAAATTGGTTTGAGTAGAAATAGCTGTTATCGTCTCCATTACCTTTTCAATCGTTGCAATTCTTTCATTTAACTCCGTAATAACAGATCCCATAGAAGTGACAAAACCATTTGTGACTTCATTTGTGTTTTGCAATTCCTGTATTTGATGCAATCCTTTTGTATTTAAAGTATTCGTTTCTTCAGTAAGAACTAACATTTCTTTCGTTTTGTCTGATACTCTCTGAATATCATCGCCAAGTGTAATAGATAATTGATTTGCCTTATCAGCGTCTTCAGCAGCATGACTAGCCCCCGTCGCTATTTCAGTGATGGCAGTTGCTATTTGTTCGCTGGAAGCTTGGGTTTCTTCTGAAACAGCACTTAAATTTTCACTCGAGCTTAATACATTGTTAGAGGACTGATTTACAGTTGAGATAATACCTCTTAATTGAT
>NZ_JBALMO010000297.1:0-11369 GCF_036963345.1 Bacillus sp. JJ722 | reverse complement strand
AAAATAAGCCCTTGTTCTAATTATATCAAACTATTTACCTCTTTCTAACCAACAAAATGACTACTTATATAATAATAACCTTGTGAAACGGATTTGCTTCTAATGGTAACGCCATTAATTCATCTACAAATCGAGGTCCAAATTGGTTTAAGTAATAATAAATATTAATCAATCTTTCTTGAGGACCACCATTTGGTCTAAGTGCGTTGTTAATAATCGTAAACTTCTGCAAAGTATGTTGATGCTTACTCTCCAAGCTTTGTTCCACTTTAGCTTGGATAAATTGCAATTGATTTTGAATGATATCTACATTTTTCTTCAACAATGGTTCAAGTCCTTTATCCACATCTAATGCGGCATGTGAAAATAATGCGTGATTTTGAATAAGCTGTTTTTCCATTATGTGATATAACGACGCTACTTGCTCATCTTCTATCGTCGCTAAAAATCTTTGCTTCGCCTTTTCACTACCTTGCACAAGCGCTTCGTAAAGATCCATATCTACTTCTTGCAACGCTTTATTGACCTTTCTATCAAGAATAGTAATGTTCATCCTAGGAACGATAGGTGGTAATTTCATTTCCAAGTGTTCAAAAGCTCGTTTTAATTCTGCCCAATATGCGATTTCGCCCGGTCCTGAAATGAATGCTAATACCGGAAAAACTTTTTCTTGCATCATAGGACGAGTTACAACATTATTACTTAATTTCTCTGGTTCAAGCTTGGCAATCTCAAGTAATTCTTCTTTCGTAAAAACAGCGTCGTGATTCTTTCCTTTAAACAAAGCTTGCTCCACATCATATTCCAACAACACACGTTCTTCATTGCTATAATAGAACAGGTTCGCATTCTGATCGTCCATCGCAATCGCAATCGAGTATCCTTTGTCTTTAATCAAATCTTGTTGTTTACGCACTTCAGCATTAATTTCTTGATGTTGCGATATCAATGTTTCAAAGAAGGAGGATTGAATCTTCCTAAAGGATTTATCACCTGAATCAATTAACAGTAAGCCATAGCTTTGGAACAATTCATTGATAATACAAGAGAAAAAGCTTGTAAAATCATCGAATTGACGACAATACTGTTGCAGCTTAAGATAGAGATCCCTCGTAAAGACCGTTTCTTCAAAACCCGAAAATACATCTTGAAGCCATTGTTCCATTGATTCTTGATCGATAGTTACGTCCGAAATCATCGCTTTCGTCTCTATGAGCGTACGATATACTTTCTTTTGAAAACTACCTTCTTTTTCAACATATACATGATTTACTTCATCTAAATCATGATCCTCACCCGCAATCCAAAATACTGGTATAACAGGCTTTTGTAGTTGATTTTCTTGTTCTTTAGCTAGTTTAATAATCGAGATTACTTTATGAATGGTATACAATGGCCCAGTCAATAAACCAGCCTGCTGACCTCCGATTACAACTACCGAATCCTCTTGTTTAAGTTTTTCAATATTCTCTCGCACTTCAGGCGAAATACCAAATTGTGTTAAGTACTTTTCTATAACAAGGGCTAAATCTTTTCTGTTAAAAGATTGCTCCATCAAATCACGATATCTTTGTTCATATACCTTAGCTTCTTTTAAATCATAGTGGAAATAATCTTTTACACCTTCAAGACTTTTCACATAATCAGAAGCAAATTTATTGATAGATGGCAATACAATTTCTTTTATTTCCATCACAGACTTCCTTTCCAAAACTTCATCATGTCTCTTTAAAGTATATCACCAGCAAGTATAATTACAAAAAATCAGCCCACTTTTTACACTCTAAATAAAACCTTTCATAGTAGATTGATTAGGCTAACAACGAGACCATAACCTACTAATATGACATAAGCAATACTAAAGATAAATGTATTTATTCGCAAGACTCCCTTTAATACATTCGCCATCACAATCTCTTCCTTTACTTTATGATGCACGATTACTACAAGCATTGCAGTTAATATGACAAATGTTAAAATAGCCCATAGTAACGAAACTCGCCAAATTGAAAGGATAAAAAAGTGAACTGAACTAATTAAAAGGATAGAACTACTATATAATGCAACATTAACAGCTTTCCGGTGTTTTTTAGTTATTTGCTTTGTAAGAACAAACACAATTAAATAACCAACAAATGGAAATGCAACAAACGTTGCTATAATACCCGAGAACAAACCCTTCATTTAGCTCTCCTTTCGTTCATGTTCCTTTCCTTTTATCATGTTATAAAGATTATTCGTAATAGGCGCAGATGCCCGCTTTTCCACGGCTAAGTCAAGTATGTAACCTAGTATAGCATCAATTTCAGTTGGCCGTTTTTCTTCTATATCACGCAACATTGAGGAACGATTTTTGGCGGTTTTTTCGCATATTGTTATAACATGTTGTAATACGCCCTCCTGATTCTTAATTTCTAAAAGAGGTGTAATTTCATGAAAATAGTTAGTGAATATAGTTTTATAATACGGATTGGTCAATAATGTGCCATTCGTTACCTCAAAAATAGCTGTCAAAGGATTAATCATCGCATTCACAATTAATTTTTGAGTTAGCATCTCTTTGTAATTGGATTCAAATATAAACGGAAAGCTCGAATCATCTTGTAACCAATGTAAATCTGCTAAATCACCATTATAAGAAGCTACCTTAACCAAGCCATTTCCACTATGTAACACTGCGTTCGCTTTCATTTTTAAAGCACCATGCTCTACTACGCCAATAAAAACCTCATTTGATTCTGCAAGCTCTTTAATATACTTCAAGTGACCCATACCATTTTGTACAAATAATAATTTACTATGTATATTTCTCAAATGCGGAATCACTGTGGGTAGATGGTATTGTTTTACAGAAATTATAAATAAATCTTGATTGTGAACTAGTTTATTACTTAGTGGAGTTGCAACAACAGGAATAGTCGTTTCTTCTCCATCCTTTTCTAGACAAAGACCCTTATGATTTATTTCATTTGCTTGTTGTTCACTCCGTGTATAAACTGTTACAGCATGCTTACGAGCGAAATAAGCACTTACTAATAAACCGATTGATCCTCCACCAATTATTCCAATTCTCATTATGATCCCTCATTTTTATAATGTAACGTTATTTTAGCAAAAATGTCATTGTTGTGGAATAAAGCAAATGATATGAAACCTAAAAAGTTAAAGAACAATTTACAAATAAAGACTTGCAAAGAAGTATTTCAGAGGTTTTTTCATTGAATGTAGTATATAATAAATATTAAGCAATTTACTAAATATGATGTAAATTGCGAATAATACAATTATATATACAGACATATGAGTTAGGGGCAACATGTGAAAACGAAAGCGAACAAGGGGGAAATGATGAATGAAGTTTAAGATTGAACGTCTGTTAGTAAATTACAAAACACTTGAAGAATTTAAAAAGTTCAAAGAATACGGCATACAAGAGTTGTCTATGCTTGAAGATCTAGAAACTAACATCATCGAAAATGATAGTGAATCACCATTTTACGGAATTTACTACGGGGATAAACTAATTGCAAGAATGTCCCTTTATAAACGAAGTGCCAAATTTGATCAATATTTTACACCACAACAAGAATTTCTCGAGCTATGGAAATTAGAAGTTCTTGTTCCATATCAATTCAAAGGCTACGGAAGAGAACTTGTTGAGTTCGCAAAGGGCTTTAACCTACCAATTAAAACTAATCCGCGTGTTCGATCTCATGAATTCTGGAAGAAGATGCAATTTGAAAGCGTTTCCTACGATATGGAACGTGATTTAGGTGAGAATCCACTAATTTGGATTCCTAATGGAAAGTAACTTACTTAAAACTAAAAAGAGGCTGTTCTAATTTTCATCTTAGAACAACCTCTTTTTTCACTAGCTTGAGAATGTTTACTAATATCCTTCCTTACTTCTTTACCCTTTCTAAATTCCCGTTTTTATCCATTTGAAACTTTACTTTATGATTTTTCTTACCATCTTCTGATACTACCATTTTCCTTGCTTTATCCATTATTTCTATAAGAGCACGATAATCATCTTCCACAATATGAAGACGGTCTTCTAAGTCTCTTACTTCTTTGTTTAATTCTTCATTTTCTTGGGCAAGCATGTATATTTCTTGCTTTAACTTCACTTCTTCAAGCCCTTTATTAGTTGAACTTCTTTGTAAAGTAACAAGGAAAGTAATAACATCATCTAATTTCAAGTCAGGTAAAGTTTCGCTCAAAATCGGTTCATCATGCTCTACCTTTTCATCTTCTAATACTTTTTCATTCAATCGAAGTTTTTTATTCTCTTTTCTTTGCTTTTTAGCTAGTTCAATACCTGAATTATATTGTTTTCTAACATATGAATTCCATCGAAATCCACATGCTGCTGATGTTCGTGATAACCTCTTTCCAACCTCTTCAAACGCATTTAACTGCGTACTACCTTCTCTAATATGTCGTAAAACAAGCTCTGCTAGAATTAAATCTTCATCTTGTGTCCAAGCATCTTGTCTCGATACAGACATCTTTCCACCCTCCTCGCAAGGTTTTACTTCATATTTATGCAGTTGCTAGAAAAGATAGAAATGATTCTGAATTATTTTAATGAACTATGTAGATACTATTTACGCCGATTTCTAAATTGAGCTACAGCCTCGTGGTGTTCATCACTTTCCCAAAGCTTTGCACAAACGCTAATTTCTTCTTTCATGCGCTTCTCCAAATCTGTCATATTCCATTTTCGCACTAGCATTTGCTTATAAGCTTGCAACACTCCGCTCTGTTTCTCCTTAAACGTTTGTAAAAACAGTTCTAACTCTTGGTCTTCTCTTATAATTTCTGTAATATACCCCAAATCTTTCGCTTCCATTGCTGTCTTTATAGAAGCTGACCACAACAACTGAAAGCCTTGAGACGGAGAGAGTCTTTCCATTAGGAGTGTGCCACCACCCCACCCTGTTGTAATACCTTGATTCCCCTGCACAAAGCCCATTTTTGCGCTTTCTTGAGCTACTCGAATATCACAAGCCGCTGCGATTTCGCAACCACCTCCAATAGCAATACCATTCATATACGCAATTGTCGGCTTTGGAAATGTCGCTAGTTTATGTAAAACATCACCCATTTTTGACAACATACTATATGCTTCTGCTTCTGTTTTCAAAGCATGAAATTCACTTAAATCCCCGCCTGAACAAAAAGCTTTCTCTCCTGCACCTCTTATGACAATCATTTTCACAGATGTATCTACTCTAGCTTGCTCAAGGTTTTGATCAAATTCATTTATAAGATCAAAATTAATAGCATTGTATTTTTCTTCACGATTAATAATTAACGTACAAACCCCATCACTGATAACTTTCTGTAGAATCTCGTCACCCATGTCCAATTTCCCCTTTTCCAATAAAATTAAAATACTCTTTCTTCATTATACAAAATATTTAAACAATTAAAACTAGCATCAAAAAAAGGCCGTAATGAAAAATTCATTACGACCTTTTATTGGAAAGCAATTATTTGCTTACAACTTCTTTACCTTTGTATGTTCCACATTCTTTACATACGCGGTGAGCAAGTTTCATTTCACCACAGTTTGGGCAACTTACCATACCAGGCACCTCAAGTTTAAAATGAGTGCGGCGTTTTCTTTTTACAGTCTTAGACGTTCTTCTAAATGGTACAGCCATTATTCCCACCTCCTTAAAAAAATGGTTTAAGAAGAAGGACCGGATAATCCCGAATCTTCTTGTTACATATTATTATTTGTTGTCGTTATCGAAGAATTTTGCGAGACCCGCTAAGCGAGGATCAACTTTCTTCTCCTGCGCTTCTTCAGTAACCACAGACCAATCATTACCTGATTGAGGAGCAGCACCTTCAGGATTAGCATCTTCGCAAAACACTTGCATCGGTACTTCTAACAATAAGTTCTCTCTTATAACAGGTGTTAAATCAACGACATCGCCTTTAACAGCAGTATAAAACTCACTGTCTAAGTCGCTTAAATCATCATTTAACAAAAAGGTTTCTGTAGTCTCAATATCGATTGGATGCTTTACGTCTATAAATGTTCTTGCACAAGGCAAGGTTAACACTCCTGTTAAATGGATATGAAACGTAATATTCGTTGCGTTTATATCCGCTCTACCAGTAACGTGAATTGGGGAAACATCGCGTATTTGCTTATCTGCTTCCTTAATTTCTGAAACATCAATACTTTCATCGAGCACAAGACCTTTAGCCCGATACTTCTGAAGCTGAGTTATTGTCCATTTCATTCAAATCACCTCAAGGCAACAAAGGTAATTATAGCTTTCATTTTATTGATTGTCAATATAATTTCTTTACAGCCTTTTTCCTTCATTTTTGTCTATTATGTACTAATAATAACTTTTTAACCTCTAGTATTGTAGCACTATTTATATAATAAACGCAAAGTGATCAAAACATGAATACTTATATAAAGACAATTTTCTAAAGTTCATGATTGATTAAGTTAATAATAAATTACTCCATGATTTTTACAATGGCAAGGAAAATACATAAGATTGCCATCAAAGTGTAAAAAATCACATTAGTAATACGGGTTTGTCTTTCTTTTTTGGAACTCATACTAGATCCCTCACTCTCAAAATAATATTAATATAATTATTTTACACCTTTTCATAAACACTTGTACATAATATTTTGAAAATTTAAATTTTTATCAAATAGCAAACATCGATTGAGTTTGTTCTTACAATTTCTATCCTCTATAATGATAACAGTAGAATTTTTAGTATGGAGGTTACTATGAAGGCTGTAGGATTAATTGTAGAATACAATCCATTTCATAATGGACATCGTTACCATGTCAATCAAAGTAAATTACAAAATGATGCTGAGGTTGTCATCGCAGTAATGAGCGGTTCTTTCTTACAAAGAGGAGAGCCTGCCCTTGTTAGCAAATGGACTAGAGCAGCTATGGCATTAAAAAGCGGAGTAGATTTAGTAATTGAACTTCCATACATTTATAGCACACAACATGCAGAGCACTTCGCCTTTGGAGCTGTTACTCTCCTAGAAGCATTACATTGTGATACCTTTTGTTTTGGTAGCGAAAATGGTTCAATTGAGTCATTTTTTACAAAATACGAACAAATGACGAAACATGCGGAACAAATCGATGAAACAATTCGTATCTTTACGAAAAAAGGCAATAACTATCCAAAATCTGTTTCCTTAGCACTCGAGCATTTAGGGTTACAAAAAGACGGTGACCTTGACTTAACAAAACCTAATAATATTTTAGGTTATCAATACGTTCGTACCGCTCTCAAACACAACTATCGAATACAACCAACACTCATTAATCGTATTGCTGCAGAATACCACGATACACAGCTTCCAGAAGGATCGATTGCAAGTGCAACAAGTATTCGTAAAGCTCTATTTGAAACTGATGAACAAACAAATGCGACTAAGTCATTCATGCCTACTTACACGTACAATGAATTAAAGAACTACGTACAAACTTATGACACTTTACATCAA
Source organism: Bacillus sp. JJ722 (assembly GCF_036963345.1). NCBI lineage: Bacteria > Bacillati > Bacillota > Bacilli > Caryophanales > Bacillaceae > Bacillus > Bacillus sp. JJ722. The sequence goes on along the minus strand of NZ_JBALMO010000297.1, from coordinate 3,851 downwards.
TGGGAAAATTACTGGTCGCTCTTACAATATAAATTGATTTCTAGCTCAGAAGAAGAGTTGGAAAAGATTTACGAAGTAGAAGAAGGAATACAACACCGTATGAAAGAGGCAGCACTTGTATGCAGTACATTTGCAGAATTTATTATGAAGGTCAAAACGAAAAGATACACATTAACAAGACTTCAAAGAATTTGTGTCCACATTTTAACTAATGCGAAAAAAGAGCAAATTAAACGCTGTCTTACTGAACCTGCCTACCTCCGTGTTCTTGGATTCACAGAAAAGGGTAGAAAATACTTAAATGAAAAGAAAAAAAGGGTTGAACTACCTCTCATCTCAAGAATAGCTAATATCCAACATGAAGCGCTTAACTTCGATATTCAAGCAAGCATCATCCATGCACTCGCCTTACCACCAAAAGCTCAAACAGCCATGATACAAAGGGAGTATCAACAGCCGATTATCTTCAAAGATGTATAACAAAGTGAACTCAGTACTTGCTATACAACACATAGATTTCTTTCAAAAAACCCCTAATTCTAAAGAATTAGGGGTTTACACTTACTTTTCTTTTAGTTTTTTCAAATAATCTAGTGCATCATCTATCGTATCAACCGGAATAATCTTCATATCTGTTTTTATATCTTCAGCCGTTTTCTTCGCTAAAGCATAATTTGAATCTTTTCTTCCATTTTCATTCGGAGCAAAGAAGACTTGGGCACCACTATCCGAAGCAGCAACTACTTTTTGATCAATGCCGCCAATTGCACCCACTTCACCTTTTTCATTAATAGTACCTGTTCCAGCAATTTCATACCCTTTCGTGATATCTTCTTTCACTAGCTGATTATATATTTCTAAAGAAAACATTAATCCAGCAGAAGGGCCACCAATTTGATCGCTATCAATTGACACATGAGGTGTTGTTTTCACATCAATATCATCAATCAAAATAATCCCAATACCTAATTTTCCTGTTTCAGGTATTTTTTCCAACTTCACATCTTTATGTAAAACTTTCTTATCTCGAATAATTTCAAGATTAATGGAATCACCTTGCTTGTGCTGGGCAATTATATTCGTAAACTGCTTAGAAGATTCTATTCGCTTTTGATTCACCTTCGTAACTCGGTCCCCAACTTCCAATACATCAGCTGCTGGCATCCCATCTACTAATCCATAAACGTATATACCTTTATAAACCGTTTCATAAGGTTTTTTCGCCTCATGAAAAGCGCTAATAATTGCTTTTTCTTTGGAACCTTCCATCATATGAAGCTGACGCATTTCATACTCTTCATCGGTTTCATCATCTCTTCTAACCTCATTCTCATCATGAATAGTCCAATAATCCATGAATTGAGCCAATGTATATGTAAAGATATTTGCTTTCCCCATTTGTACCGTCGTCAACATGAAATTACCAGTTGCATCTGTTCCGTTGTCTACTTCTATAATTGGTTCAAGTTCTTTTGCCATCCCAGGTTTCGAGACATAGTATGGCAAAGGAATAAAGTATGCACATAATACCAATAAGCTAATAATGATTAGAGAGCCTTTTACTACTCTTCTCCACTTCATTCATTCGTACCTTCTTCCCACTTTGCAATTTCTCTTTTTATTTGATCTATATGTTTTCTCGTTTCACTCTCACCAATCGCGATAATTTCATCAATATTTGTAAAGGCACGTGAGCTAAATTGTTCCACCCTCGGTCTAATCATCACATTAGATGCAATTTCTCGATTTTTTACAATCTCCATTTGAAGAATATCTAATGACTGCATAATGACATCATAGATTGATGTTACTTCCATATCTTGCTTCACGTGAGACACATCAACAGCTATAACATAATCAGCACCCATTTCTTTTACAACAGAAACAGGAACTCGATCTACAACTCCTCCATCAACCAGTAGCTGATCCCCAATTTTTTCAGGTGTAAATATACCTGGAATAGCGATACTAGCCCTTACAGCATCCGCTACACTCCCTTCAGTAAAGACTACTTTCTCTCCTGTTTTTATATCGGTTGCAACAATCGATATTGGAATGTCTAATTCTTCAAGCTTCTTTCCATGCGTAAAGATACTAATAAACTCCTTTATTCTATTACCTTTGATTAAGCCCATCTTAGGTACAGTGAAATCTAAAAAATACTTTCTTTTAAACTTCATAACAATTTTATATAGTTGTTCAAGATCAGTACCTGCCGCATACATACTACCAACTAATGCACCCATGCTACTGCCAGCAATAAGGGATATAGGAATATTTTCTTCCTTTAATACTTTAATAACCCCTACATGCGCAAAGCCTCTCGCTCCCCCTGAACCAAGAGCAAGGCCGATTTTCGGCTTTTGTTTCAAAAGAAAATCTCCTTTCTAAATAATTATAAATGATTCACTATAATTGTTCTAAAAACGTCGCTTGCGAGTATATTTTGTTATGAGGACAAGACGTCATTTGGTAAGAATCACTCTTTAAATAAATACATATACGTTATTACGATATTTTATCACTGCACGAACTACATGCAAAGATAGAACACTTCATAGGAGGCCTGTTATGTGACTAAATCAGTTTTAAAATCACTCGTTCTAGCTCTTATAGCTACAATATTAGCTGTAGCGCTCATAAAATATCCACAACCTTCCTTGGAGGCTTCAATTCGTGGTGTAAATATGTGGTGGGAAATAGTATTCCCTTCACTATTACCTTTCTTCATCATATCTGAAATGTTAATCAGTTTTGGTGTTGTTACCTTTATCGGCATATTATTAGAGCCTCTTATGCGTCCATTATTTAAAGTACCAGGAGTTGGAGGTTTTATTTGGGCAATGGGGATGGCTTCAGGCTACCCCTCTGGAGCAAAATTGACTGCACGTTTACGGAGTGAAAAACAATTATCAAAAATAGAAGCTGAACGACTCGTTTCATTCACAAACTCATCGAACCCACTTTTTATTTTTGGCGCTGTATCTATTGGTTTTTTCCAAAATCCAACACTTGGCATTGTCCTTGCAATTTCACACTATGTAGGTAATTTTATCGTTGGTATTATGATGCGCTTCTACGGAAAAGAAACTGTCAAACTAGAAAAGGAAAAAAATCGTTCCATCAAACAAGCATTTAAAGAACTACATCGAACTCGCATTAAAGATAACAGACCTATTGGAAAAATGCTAGGTGACGCTGTACTCTCTTCAATAGAAACCCTTCTTATGATTGGCGGCTTCATTATTTTATTTTCTGTTATCAATAAATTATTGTTCGTAATGAATATAACAGGTACCCTTTCATATGGATTTAACTATATATTGTCAGCATTACAAATCCCTCAAGACTTTAGCATTCCTCTAATTGCTGGAATGTTCGAAATTACACTAGGCTCTCAAATGACAAGTGGCGTAGTAGACACATCCCTTTTACATCAAGCGATTATTGCGAGCTTTATTTTAGCGTTTAGCGGTTTAAGTGTTCAAGCACAAGTAGCCAGTATTCTAGCTCAAACAGATATCCGTTTTACTCCTTTTTTCGTTGCTCGAATTATACATGGATGTATCGCTAGCTTTATAACACTCATTATTTGGAAACCAGTCTATGAAAAACTAGTTTCAAAAAATTCATCAACCAACACATTACCCGCCATGATTTACGAACAATCTGATTGGTTTACTCAATTACTACACACTCTATCAACGATTGGACCTATCATAACAATCCTGTCATTGCTTCTTTATATTACACTCTACTTTAAACGGACACGAATATAAGAACAAAAGCGAAGAGCCCCCGTTTTACGCTGTATGAGACTTACGCACTTCGTATGAGATAAAGGAAACACG
>NZ_JBALMO010000296.1:0-2076 GCF_036963345.1 Bacillus sp. JJ722 | reverse complement strand
GTTATTAGCAGTGCTTATGCTTGGGTAAAAGGAAATCATATTGAGGATTCTATTGCTAAGATTTGTTCAAATAAAGGAATAGAATATATTCCATCCAAAGCTGGTTATGCTTGGGGATATTTACAATTTTCTAATAAGGATACTAGATCATTATTTATTATTAAAAATAAATCCTCTTTAGGTAGAAATATTTCCTCTATAAAAAATGTCACTGCTGATGAAAATAACTATCTAGTTGAATTATCTAACATTAACAGTGACTTAGATATATCTCTTTTTGAAAGTGAAAAAACTAAGAATACACAGTTATCATTCTTTGAACAAACTGTTGATTTATTTCATGTAGAAGACTTATTAAGCGAAATTAATAGGTTGAAAGAGGCTTATGATAGATTTTATGTAATTTCTTATGAAATAGAAGATATGTCTAAAATGATTTCTGAAATAAAATTACTTTTACCTTCTCCGGGTTTGGTTAATACTTATGAAGTAGATGATTGGACTCATTTTATAAAAGATTCTTCAGTTGAGATAAATGATGAAGATTTGGAATCGATAAAAAATGATACAGAACCGCAACGTTCTATAGTATTTGGAAATTATGGTATTGAGGCTAAAAAAGAGCAAAAAGTTAGAGAGACAGATTAATAAGGGAGGTTGCTGACTTATGTTTGTTGGTGAAAAATTAACCAACATCCGATTACTTCATGGACTTTCAAGACAAGAATTAGCAACTATGCTTGAAGTTACAGAGCAATCCATTTGGCAATATGAAACAGGAATAACAACACCAAAGTTAGAAACAATTAATCAAATGAAAGAAATATTTTCTGTAAGACCGAAATATTTTTATTCATCTGATTTTTTAACGAATGAGATAAATGAAAATAATATTGCTTATAGATCTACGGAAAGATCCAGCAGAAAAAAAACAAAATCAGAGAGTATACATTTAGAGTATTTGAACAGTATTATTGTTTTTATGGAAGAATACGTTAGCTTACCAAATAACGTTTTACTGGAAGTTAGAAAGTATGCAACCACGTATATAAAGAATAATTGCACCCAGAGTAGGGATGAGATTATTGAATATCTTGCCACATATACAAGACATAAACTTGGTTTAGCAAGAAATAATAATGATAACTTATTATTTCTAATTGAAAAAGCAGGAGCCTTTGTATTTGAGAAAGCTCTTGGAAATAGTGTTGATGCTTATAGTACTTGGTCAAGATTTGATAGAGCATATATTATGTTAGGAAATATGAAAAAATCTGCTGTTAGAAGAAACTTCGACATAGCTCATGAATTAGGCCATTTGGTTTTGCACCATTTAAAAGATATCTCCGAATTAGAAAAACATGAATATGATGTAATAGAAAAGGAAGCAAATCTTTTTGCTTCAAATTTTTTAATGCCAACGAATGAAATACGTAAAGATTTTACGAGCATTGCAAAAGTATCTAATCCACATTCTTATATAGATATCAAAAAAAAATGGAATGTATCAATTGCAGCGTTAGGTTATAGGGCCTATTTCTTGAATGACATGGATTACAAACAGTATAGATATTTTAATTCATTATTAAATCGTTATAATTATAAACAAAATGAACCATTAGATGACGAATTAGTTATCTTTAGACCAGGTAAAATAAGAAGTTTATTTCAGTATATTTTTGAGAATGGTCACTGTAGCTTTGAACAATTACTGGATTACACAAATTTCGAGATTAATTTATTTGTACAACTTTTTGATATTGAAAGTGCCTTTTTTAAAAAATACTTAAATACAAGTAAGAAGGTATTTGACTTTACACCAAAAATACAAAATTTATAGTACTACCAGCCAACTGAAGAACACTGAATGACGTTTAATAACGATGTTTGGTGTTCTGTTTATATACGATTAATTGTTACTATTATATTATTTTGTAGGTATAATGTAATGTGAGGTCGTTTGTAGATATTTGATGAGGGGGAAGAGTTTTGATAAGTAAAGAGGTATTGGAGGAATTTAAAAAGAATTCATTAAGTGCAAATAAATTATTGTTGAAGAGGAACGTATTATAAAGA
>NZ_JBALMO010000295.1:3966-12570 GCF_036963345.1 Bacillus sp. JJ722 | reverse complement strand
AAGTTTTTCAGTGCCCTCATTCCTATTTCACTCTTTTTCATTATATTTACCTATAATTTGAACAAGTATATGAACTAACGAACAGGCTGCTTTTCTAATATAGATGTAACAATATGTTTAGAATCCCACTGTCCTCTTGAAAAAGTCGTGATTGGGTATTTTCTTGGGAAAAGTTGTTGTTGGATAGTATTTACGTCCATACCTTGTTGATGTAATTTTTGAACCTCATATGTTAGTTGATTTAAATAGGCTAACTTATCTTTAAACATTTGTTTTCCATCCTTGATGTATCCCGCATGATTACAAAACATTTCAGTAAAATCATACGTCAAAACTCGTTCAATTGAGTCTATAATTTGCGGTATGGATTCTGTATCCATAATCACTTTTGTACGTACTTGAACGAATAAATCACCTGAGAATAGTTGGCCGGTTGAAGTATTTAAATACGCTGTATGATCTGCTGAGTGCCCAGGGGTGAAGATGCTTTTCCAGTTGTATGTTCTTGATTGGAATGCTTCAGGTACAGGGGTAGGATTGAAAATACGTCTTTTTCCCCAAAAAATTTGTCTGTAGAGAGGGTAATTACCTTTTTTCAATGCTTCCGGAATTGAGATGGATGGCAAGAAAACAGGTATCCCATGCTTTTGCTGTAACCATCCAGCACCACCTGTATGATCTTCATGTATGTGGGTGCAATATAAGGCATCAATGGATTGTGCATTAAAGAAAGACTGAAAGAGCTTTGCTAACGATTGTGAACCTGCATCGATAATAATCCCGTCAATGGCATAAGAATATACATTCAAGTTGACTGATTTAAATCGTATGGAGCCATTTGCATAATTTATATCACCTATATTGCCTTTCTCTAATTTTTTATGAAATAACATTTCTTTGTCTCCATTCTTTTTTCTGATATCTTAACATATTTTTGAGTGAATATTCATTCATTTTAGCCCGTTTTATTTAAAACGATGTATTGAGATTCTATGGTAGGGCGTCTTGCATTATGAAATCATTAGGTTTCAATAATTTTTAAGACATTAAAAAGAGCATGTTTCAACAAGCATGCTCTTTTGACTTTAGAAGTAATGAAAATTGCTTCAATGAAAAGTTTATTTGCCACATATATCAATCCAATATCTTTTAATAATGTTTCCATGCTCGTCGATGTAATCTGAATCTCATACTCCACCATTATTCAAAATTGTTTGTTCTGATCCAATAGTGCTCTTATTACAGACAACAAGGGCTTTTTGTATTTCTAATTGCTTCGCTTTTTCTAAACTTAAAGCTAATAGTTTAGTAGCGTATCCTTTTTGCCTTTCTGAAGGACGGATTCCATAACCAATATGTCCACTGCTTTGCAATAATTGCTCGGTTAATCGATGACGAATATTAACAGCACCGATAACTCTTCTATTTTCGTTAACTAGCAAAAATGCAGAAGAGGATGCTCGTTGTTCTGGAAAGTTTACACCTTTCTCATCATTATATAAAAATTGAAACATTTCTTTAAAATCTGTAGGATCTTTCCTAATTACCCAAGGGATTATAGTCTCGTCGCTATCTTTCCATTCTTGATAAAAGGAAAGATACTCGGATTGTAATTCTATTGCTGGACGTGTTAAATAGACTGTCTCTATGAGAGTCACCTTCAATAAAAATTATTTTTTACTGAATATTCCACGAAGTTTTTCCAATACTCTTCGTAATGGGCCATCCCCTTCGACGGTTTGCTTTTCTTCAAGCTGAACTTCTTCCATGAAGTACGTTTGACTGTCGACAGCAGTGTATTCTGAACCAGAGCGATTAGCATATTCTGCATTTGACTGAAGGATACGAGCTTTGACATTGTCATGTAATTGAACTTCTAAAATATCAATAATTCGCTTCTTAACGTTTTCATCGAGAATAGGACAGGCAATTTCAACACGTTTTTCAGTATTTCGCGTCATAATGTCCGCTGAACTAATATATAAACGTGTGTCTTCGTTCTGACCGAAGCAATAAATGCGAGAATGCTCTAAAAATCGTCCAACAATGCTTACAACTGTAATGTTTTCGGTTTTGTTTTTAATTTGCGGTACAAGACAACAAATACCTCGAATGATCAGTTTGATTGTAACACCAGCACAAGATGCTTCCGATAGTTTTGTAATAATTTCTCGATCGGTAAGGGAATTCATTTTCATAATGATATAACCCTCTTCGCCACGCTTTGCTTTAGAGATTTCTTCATCAATAAGAGTGACAATACCTTGCTTTAAGCTTGTTGGTGCAACAAGTAGGTGATAGTATTGACCATCTAAATTGGAGATGGCCATATTTTTGAAGAAGTTGGCTGCATCGTTTCCAATCTCTTCATTGGCTGTTAATAAGCTTAAATCTGTATAGAGTTTTGCCGATTTCTCATTGTAATTACCTGTCCCGATTTGCGTTACGTAATGTACTTTATTGTTGTCCCAATGAGTAATTAAACAAATTTTTGAATGCACTTTAAAGCCTTCAAAACCGTATAAAACGTTGCAGCCAGCTTCTTCAAGACGTTCGGCCCAATCAATATTATTTTGTTCATCAAAGCGAGCACGTAGTTCCATTAATACAGTAACGTCTTTGTTGTTATCAGCAGCTTCAGTTAAATATTCAACTAACTTAGAATTGTTAGCGAGACGATAGATTGTAATTTTGATAGACATCACTGTTTCATCGTAGGCGGCTTCTTTAATCAATCGTAGGAAAGGTTCCATTTGTTCGAAAGGATAATGTAGAATCACATCATGTTTACGAACTTGCTTTAGCATGCTTTCACGCTTGGTTAATGCCCTAGAAGGTTGTGGGTCAAAAGCGGGATAGGAAAGCTTTCGCATCTTTTCTAATGGAAACTTTTCTGCTAATGAAAACACATAAGACATACAGAGTGGAGCCTTGCTCTTGAAAATTTGATCCTTTTCTATGTTAAGTCGATCACACAAGTACTCGATTAGTTCATGGTTTGCTTCGTTTTGTATTTCTAATCGAACAGGAGCGAGACGCCTTCGTTTTTTAAGGATTTTTTTCATGTGATGTCGATAATCATCGTCGTCAGCGAATACTTCATCTTCAGGGCTTATATCCGCGTTTCGGGTAACAGCTATGATAGTTTTATCAGTTATTTCAAACATGTCTAGAATTTTATTCGTATATTCAAAGATGATTTTCTCCATAAGTATATAACGAACATTTTCTCCTGGTAGAAAGAGTACTTTTGGTAAGCTTTGTGGAACTGGTATGATTCCAAATGATGTTGTTTCTTCTTTCTTAACCATTACGACGATGTGTAAAGATTTATTAGACAAGTGCGGGAACGGATGGTGAGAGTCTACAATTTGTGGTGATAGTACGGGCATAATGTAACGATCGAAATATAGCTCAACAAACTTTCTTTCAGCACCGCTCAAATCTTTCATACCAAGATGATATATATCTTCTTTTCGGAACTGCTCTGTAATTTCGAAAAATACTTGATCTCTTTGTTTATATAAAGGAGCAACTGCTTTAAATATTTTCATTAATTGATCGGCAGGTGTCCAACCGCTTTTGTTATCCACACGATTACCTTTAAGTAGTGTTAAATCCGTTAAACTGCCAACACGAATCATGAAAAATTCATCTAAGTTACTTTCAAAAATTGAAACGAACTTCAATCGTTCATAGAGTGGAACAGACACATCACAAGCTTCTTCTAGAACACGTTGGTTGAATTTTAGCCAAGATAGCTCTCGATTCTGTGTGTAGCTTAAATCATGATGCATTTTCGTTTTTACCATTTTTTATTCACCTTCTCTTAATACTTTGCTGTATAGATAGCCTTCTCGTACGCCATAACCACTTACATGAATGGTTTCACTTCCGAAATATACAGCGATTGTATGGAGAATGAGTAGACCAGGGGTAATGGTATGAATTCGATCGGGAACGATTTGTAAAATGCGATGTAATGTTTGTTTATTGGGCTTATGTAACAGAGGCAGTATTTCTGAAATATTGTCTACTGCTAGTGTAAGACTTTCTTTCGTTTCAAATAATTCGTTATTTAATTTCCTTGTTGCACGAATTGTTCCCCCAACACCACAAATCGTTGGAATGACTTGTTGTCCTTCTAGTCCAAGTTTTGTTAACTCGACAAGAATTTCTTCTATCATGGCTTTCTTTTCTTTTTTCTTAGGGAATAGCTTGGATACATGTTTCGAAAATAGGCTCAATGATCCGATTGGTAAGGAGATTGCTTGAGTGATTTGTGCCTCTTTATAGAAAGCAAGTTCAGTAGAGCCGCCGCCAATGTCAACCATCATTCCATTTGTTACTTGCAAGGCATAAGTTGCCCCGATAAAGTCGAGGGTAGCTTCTGCTTCACCAGTAATAACGTCAATAGAGTGACCAGTTCGTTCGTGAATAATACGGGTAACTTCATCCGTATTCACAATGTTACGTAATGATGCAGTTGCAAAGATAAATATATTGTTAATTCGGAAATTTCCTATAATATTGATATAGTCGTTAATAATATCACACGCTGTATTAATTCCTCCTGATGATAAGTAGCCGTTTTTCACATATCCTGCTAGACCACCCATTGTTTTTTTATGAAGTAACGATTTTACCGATTCGTTTTCATAACTGTAAATATTGAGTCGAATTGTATTGGAACCAACATCAATTATTCCGTATAACATGTTTATCCCTCTTTTCGCTGAAAACTTAAAAAATTCATTTTTTTCACTAACTTTTATTATATCGTTAATATTATCCTTTATTTGTGAAGATATTGTTTGATTTTTGTTAATGCGAGTCAAAAATACATACGAAGAAAGAGGGAGTGAAATATGTTTTCGTTTCATTCCCTCTTTCTTCGTATTGTAGTTACAAACTATTTTTCTTAGAGGCATTAAATGCCAGTACCAATCTTGATTTTTTAGGACGTTTTGATTTTAGACGAGGAATTACATATTTCCTAATAGATTTTGTTGCATTTGCATCAGCTGTGTTTGTAACAACGAACTCTACTTGTTCTTTCTCCAATTGTTCAGGAGTAGTTGGCTTTTTGTGATCTTTCCATGCTTCTTCCATGAAGAAATTTTGACTGTCTATCTTTCTATCCCCTAATTTAGTACGTTTTTCATATTGTTGGTTATCTAGTAACAAACGGGCTTTCACATTATCTTGTAGCTGAATGTCTAGTATATGGCTTATTTGATTCTTAATTTGTTGATCGAGAATAGGACAAGCAATCTCAACCCGTTTTTCCATATTTCTCGTCATAATATCCGCAGAGCTAATATATAGCTCCATGCCAGTACCTTCACCAAAACAATAAATACGAGAATGTTCTAAGAATCGGCCTAATATGCTCACGACAGTGATATTTTCGGTCTTGTCTTTAATTCCTGGAACAAGGCAACAAATTCCACGAACAATTAAACTAATTTTTACACCCGCACAAGAAGCTTCTGATAGTTTAGTAATCATCTCACGATCGGTTAAGGAGTTCATCTTCATAATGATTCGACCGTTATAACCAGCATGAGCTTTCATAATTTCCTCATCAATTCGATCGAGCAATCCAGGCTTTAAGCTTGTTGGAGCTACAAGTAAATGTTCATATTGACCATCAAGATTAGAGATAGCCATATTCTTGAAAAAGTTCGCAGCGTCATTACCAATAGCATCGCTTGCGGTCATAAAAGATAAATCAGTATACATTTTCGAGGATTTTTCATTATAGTTACCTGTGCCTATTTGGGTAATATATTGAATTTTATTATTGACTAGGTGGGTGATGAGACAGACTTTCGAATGTACTTTAAAGCCCTCGAACCCATAAATCACATTACATCCTGCATCTTCTAAGCGCTCAGCCCAATCAATATTATTTTGTTCGTCAAATCGAGCACGTAGCTCCATTAGAACCGTTACATCTTTATTGTTCTCAGCGGCTTCAATTAATGATTCTACTAACTTTGAATTATTTGATAGACGATAGATTGTGATTTTAATTGAAATAACATTCTCGTCGGTTGCTGCTTCTTTAATTAATCGTAAAAATGGTTCCATTGATTCGTATGGATAGTGTAAAAGAACATCCTTTTTTTGAACTTGGCTAATCATGCTTTCACGTTTACTAATGGTTGCAGGTAGTTGTGGTTCAAACGCTGGATAGGAAATTTCACGAGTTGTTTCAATAGAAAAACACTCTTGTAATGAGAAAACATAAGACATACATAAAGGTGCTTTGCTCTTAAAAACTTGTTCTTTTTTTATATTTAAACGGTCACATAAGTAATCTAATAACAATGGATCTGCGTCGTTTTGCACTTCAAGTCGAACAGGGGCAAGACGCTTTCTTTTCTTTAAGATTTTTTTCATATGATGACGGTAATCATCGTCATCAGCAAAAACTTCATCTTCTGGGCTAATATCTGCATTTCGAGTGACTGCAATTACCGTTTTATCGACGATGTCAAACATATCAAACACGATATGAGCAAATTCAAGGATTACTTTCTCCATCATGACATAACGAACCGTGTTACCAGGTAAATATAGGACGCTTGGTAACGATTGTGGCACTGGAATCATTCCGTATGTTGTTTCATTTTCTTTAACCATCATGACAATAATGTTTAATGACTTATTCGGCAAATGTGGGAAAGGGTGAAGTGTGTCCACAATTTGTGGCGACAGTACTGGGAAAATATAATTTTTAAAATACTGCTCGATAAATTTGCGATCTTTTCCAACTAAATCCTTTACACTTAAATGATCTATGTCATGTTCATGTAGCTGATTTTTAATATCAGTAAATACTTTGTCTCGTTGTCTGTATAGTGGTGCGACTTCTTTAAAGATTTTCTTTAATTGCTCAGGCGGTGTCATACCGCTTTTTTTGTCAATCCGATTGCCTTTTAGTAAAGATAAATCCAAAAGACTACCAACACGAATCATAAAAAATTCGTCTAAATTGCTTTCGAAAATACTAACGAATTTCAACCGTTCATATAGAGGGACAGTTGGATCACATGCCTCTTCTAAAACTCTTTGATTGAATTTTAACCATGAAAGTTCTCTATTCTGTGTATAACTTATATCATACTTCTTCTTCGTTTTTGCCATAATCTGTACCTTCCTTTAGAACTTTAGTATATAAATACCCTTCACGAACACCGTAATTACTTACATGAATTGTTTCACATCCATAATATGTAGCGATTGTTTGTAATATAATCATTCCTGGAATGATTGTGTGTACACGATCAGGTACGATTTGTAACACTTTACGAAGTGTTTTTTTATCTGCTTTATGCAATAAACTTAATAATTTTGCGATATTACCTACTTCAAATTCATTCGTTTCTTTATCAAATATTAAATTGTTATTCAATTTTTTAGTAGCACGAATAGAACCGCCTACGCCACAAAGAATCTTATATTCTTTTACATTGGCTTCGCCTAATTTTTTCAGTTCCAATATTACATTTTGTTCGATAGCCTCTTTTTCGAAATTTTTTGGAAATAATTTCGAGACATGTTTAGAATATAAACTTAAAGAGCCGATAGGAAGACTAACAGCTTTTATGATTTGGGCATCTTCATAAGTGGTAATTTCGGTAGAACCACCACCAATATCGACCAAAATGCCATCTTTCACTTTTAGTGCATGCGATGCTCCAATAAAGCCAAGTTTTGCTTCTTCTTCACCAGCTATGACATCAACAGGAAAGCCAGTACGATCCTTAATATTGCGAACAACTTCATCGGTATTAATAATGTTTCGTAATGATGCTGTTGCAAAAACAAATACGTTTTTAATTTGAAAGTTTTCTAGAATACTTTTGTAATTGCTGATAATAGCACAGGCTGTTTCAATTCCCTTTGTTGTTAAATAACCATCTACGATATAACCAGCAAGACCTGCCATTGTTTTTTTATGGAGAAGTGATGTCACTTGTTTATCAGTATAAGTATAAATATTAAGGCGAATTGTATTGGAACCTACATCAATAATACCGTAAATCACGTGTATCCCCCTTTTCGCAAGGTTAATTATGACTATTTTTCCAATAGTATCTAATTCAAATGTAATATACTATTGAACTTTTGTGAAGGAAAAACATGTAAAAATCTTAGATTGTTCAGAATTGTCGATTTATATAAAAAAGAAGAGCTTATTAGTTGATTATTGATGTGAACATATGATTGGAGAGTTAAATATATGAGTGAAGAACGATATAAATGAGTGGACGATGTAAATAAATGAATAGAGGATGAAAAAATATGAGCGGAGAAATAAAAAATGAGTGGCGAAATAAAAATATGAGCAGAGCACAATATAAAACACGAAATTAAATATATCTACAAAACAAAAAAGGGGTTGTCCAATAAGTTCTATTTGCATTTGCTATCTTTGTTTGATCGATGGGAAAGTAATTCTTACGATTTTTAAGAAGATACATGGGGTTTCATCTAGACAGAAAGCGCCAAATGTAGACATTCTTACATAATCAGCAAGTTTATATATTTCACGTAACCTACTCCGGAGGGCTTACAAAGCGTAAAAGGGCG
>NZ_JBALMO010000295.1:207-3959 GCF_036963345.1 Bacillus sp. JJ722 | reverse complement strand
CTTTTCGAACAGCCTCTTTTCTCATCTTTGATTCGGATGGTAATTTAATTCTGTAAATAGATCTTGTAGCTCTGACTTTGTTAAGTCACGCCATTGTCCAATTTTTAAACCATTTAAATGTATATTCATAATTCGAATACGCTCTAAGGCACGTACTTCATAACCAAGTGCTGAGCACATGCGGCGGATTTGACGATTTAAGCCTTGTGTAAGAGTGATGTTGAATACATTTTTAGATAATTGTTTTACTTTACAGGGTAGGGTGACAGTATCTAAAATTTCCACACCGCTAGCCATTTTCTTTAAGAAGGCAGGTGTAATAGGCTTGTCTACTGTGACGATGTATTCTTTCTCGTGACTATTCTCGGAACGAAGTATTTCGTTCACGATATCACCATCGTTTGTAAGTAGAATTAAGCCAGTTGAATCTTTATCTAAGCGACCAATATGGAAGATTCGTAATGGGTGATTGACAAAGTCCACAATATTTCCTTTAATATGTCGTTCCGTTGTACTTGTAATGCCGGCTGGTTTATTTAGAGCAAGATAGACATATTCTTGCTTTGCTTTTATTGGTTTACCATCGATACGAACATCATCACTGTCTTCGGCTTGGCTACCTAATTCAGCAACTATACCATTGATGGTTACTCGTTTTTCAGCAATTAATTTATCGGCACCTCGTCTAGAAGTTGCTCCTGACTCAGCAATGTATTTATTAATTCTCAAATGAAGCACACCTTTTAATTTTAAATTTTTATCCCGTTCAAACTNNCCCGATTGGTTCAACTAATAATCGGTAGGGGATGGACGAACACCCACCACCGATTAAAGTTTCACTTTATTGTTTTTAAGATAACTTATTTTCTACCTAATTTACAAGGGAAAAACAGAAACAGGCTGTCGATTCATTTGACAGCCTGAAAGATTCTTTAAATGGATGCATTATTAAGTTTTCGTTGTTTTGTTGAATGCGAATCTTTAACTTTTACAGATGAAAGTTTTTCACATTCTTTGAAGGCAAAATGACGACAACCATGGCATTTTTCATTGGAGATTAATGTGATGCCGTGCATAATGGCCGAATGTGTATCAGAAAAGAAGGCTTGTTCACCTAACTCATCAAATAATCCTGTTCGTTTTACAATTTCGAGCGGTTGATCGTGCATGCCGGAAATCAATACTTGACAGTTGTTTTCTTGTAGTTGATGAATAATATGCTTTAAGTTATTTTCACCGGTTGTATCTAAATAGCATAATTTATTCATTTTCAGTAACACAACTCGCGGTTGATAGTGAATGGCATCTAACACGTAATACACGAATGTTTCTGCAGCTCCGAAGAATAAGGAACCTTCCACATCAAACATGCTGATTTGTGGACAGAAATGAGTGTTTGATACGGCTGAAGGGGATAGTTTCCCAGCATCAGAATTTAAATCAGGTAATACGTGGTTGACGCGAAATACTTCACTCATTCGCTTTACGAATAAAATAATCGCAAGTAATAAGCCAACTTCTACTGCAACGGTTAAGTTGACAAATACTGTGAGTAAGAATGTGAGCATTAAGACAATTGAGTCTCCAGTTTTGGTTTTTAATACATGCATGAATTCTTTTCGTTCACTCATATTCCAAGCAACAACCATTAACACAGGTGCCATGCTTGCTAGTGGAATTAATGATGCATATGGTGCAAGCACCACTAATGTTAGAAGAACGACTACACCGTGAATGACGCCAGCTACACGAGTTTGCGCACCCGTTTTAATATTCGTTGCTGTTCGTGCAATAGCACCTGTTGCGGGAATACCGCCGAATAATGGTGTAACCATATTAGCGATACCTTGACCAATTAGCTCTCGATTACTATTGTGACGAGTATTGGTCATTCCATCTGCAACTACTGATGATAATAATGATTCAATAGCTCCTAACATTGCGATGGTAAAAGCAGGGCGAATTAATTCCACCACTTCAGAAAAGCTCACGTCAAAAAATTGGAAGCGAGGCAGGGAGCTTGGAATGCTACCGTACGCTGATCCAATGGTGGCAACTTTATCAGGGAAGAATACGATGGCAACAATGGTAGAAAGCACAATACCAACAATTGCTCCTGGCATCTTCGGTAAAAATTTAGGTGTGTAAATAATAGTAAATAAACATATTAATGCAATGATAATGCTATAAAAATTGATGGTGGAAAAATGAGTAATGATTTCATAAACATTTTCATGGAAATATTCCTTACTAGCTACACCATCTAAACCAAGGAATTTAGATACTTGTCCAATGAAAATGGTAACAGCGATACCTGTTGTAAAACCGATAGTAACTGGGCGTGGTATATATTTAATAAGTACTCCTAATTTGAATACACCCATTAACACTAGGATTACTCCAGCCATAAATCCTGCGACTAATAAACCATCATAGCCATATGTAGCGACAATTCCGAAGAGCAGGGGAATAAAGGCTCCAGTAGGTCCGGCTATTTGGAAGCGAGAGCCACCAAATATTGAAACAAGTATTCCGGCAATTATTGTTGTATAAATTCCGTACTCAGGATTTACACCTGATGCAATAGCAAATGCCATTCCAAGAGGAATGGCAATAACACCAACAATAATACCGGATAGCAAATCTTTCTTAAACTTCGTTGTAGAATAATTGCTAAACCAGTCGGCGAACAATTTAAAATCATCTCCTGAACATTAGTATAATTAAACCTATGAACATGCACATGTTACTCCTGTTTGACTTGAATATCAATGAAAACTTTGTGAACCATTTAATTCGCTCGAAATAAATGGTTCTTATAATTTTAAAAAAGTAACATTTAATCTTTTGTAGAACTATTTTTATTGTTTGTAAAAATGTAAGATTTTTGTAAATGAGCAAACTTAGCCTCTTTCGATCAAAGTAGGTTTATACTTAAAGGATGGATGTTTAGAGAAAGTCATACAAAGGAGAACCTAAACGATGACAGAAAAGTTAAGAAAAGCAGTCGATTATTTATCAGATAATGAAGCTAGAAACTTATTAATGACAATTTTGAGTGGGGTAGATGTATTAGATAAGCAACAGTTCTTTGATCGAATCAAAAATATTCAAGAAGAACTGTTAAATGAATTTCAAAATCAGTCAGAACAACAAGTAGGAAATTATCATACTGTCCATTTCACATTTAGTCGTTCTACTTCGGGTAGTTTAAACCGAGCTCTACAACAAATAAAGAAAGATCAAGAAGAGAAAGTAATTGCTCTGGCTGATTTATTTTCTGTAGGTCCAATTGGCCGCTTGCAAAAGCAAAGTGGCTTTATTCAGAGATATGCTTGGTTGCAAGATCATTTACATCATTATATTGAAGAGCTTGATGATTTCTTCAATTATTACACCATTACATTGCTTGCAATCAACCGAATTTCTGAACATATTCGTATTGTTATATGGAGTGGAGATAATGCACATGAACAAACGGGTTTAGCTTATTTATTATATTTATTAAAAGAAAAGCGAAATGATATTTATATTATGGATGCACCTTATATCTTCAATAAGCAAACCAATAATTCAGAATGTAAACATACGAGTAGAGTACCTTTTAAGGCTTATCAAGAATTGTTGCCAAGTACATACGAGTTGAAGCCTTTAACAAATGATCTACGTTTAGAATATGAAAATGTATGGGAGCAACTAACATCCACTGATGAAAAATTACGTATTATGCAAAATGGAAAGATACGAAGTGT
>NZ_JBALMO010000295.1:0-181 GCF_036963345.1 Bacillus sp. JJ722 | reverse complement strand
AAGGCAGCTAGACTTATTGGTGAAGTAATCGGTCATTTAGATGAGTATGTTGGTGACGCATTTATTGAGTATCGAATAAAGCATTTAATTAGTAAAGGTTTTTTTGAAATAGAAAGTAACACGAAAGCTATGCGATTTTTTAGCGTTAAGGTAAAAGAATAAAGGGTGTCTAATAAGGTAA
>NZ_JBALMO010000294.1:0-10826 GCF_036963345.1 Bacillus sp. JJ722 | reverse complement strand
ACTTCTACATTAGTGTAGATACTAAAGTATTTGTTATCGATAAACAGACGTTGAAGCAAGTAAATAAAGAAGAAATCAAACCTAGCTTTGTTTCAAACTATGATCACGTAGCTGCAGTAGATCAAATAGCAAACAAAGAAACACTATATGTATTATATGAAGGATTTAAAAATAGCGGTCAAAATGATATGTACATCGTAGCGTATAATTACAAGAATGGTAAAACATTATACGAAGGTAAATTACCAAGCATGGCAGATCGCGGTGTAGGTAAACTATATTCGTTTTCGATCAATCAATAGTTAAAATAAAAAACTTGTACAGCATGTATTAAAGAAGCTATGTTACACATTTAGCTTTCAAAACCTGCTCTGTTTTAGAGAATTAAAAATCCATGAACTTTAAGTATCGGATAACGGACTTTGCGAAGAGTGTCTTCAAGTAACAATAAAAAGACGATTTTCCCCCTTATAGTAGGGAAAATCGACTTTGTTTCTCTTTCATAAAATGTATTAGTATGGGTTTTATGTCAAAAAGTTGGTAACTAGAATGTTTATACAAGTCTATTATTTTTTTAAATCGTTAGTCCGTTCTATACTTCTTATTCTTCAATTCTATATGAATCATTCATTAGATTTCCCTAAAAAGCCACAATATTAACACTATAGAATTTCTATATATAAATTCAAAAACAACAATGTTCCAAATATTCAATAGAAAATATAGAATTGTTGATAAGGCAGAATTGTAAACATATTTCATTTGAAAATCAATAATATATCAGCTGAATAATGTGAAAAAAAATACTTCAAAGCCACTATAATCAAATGATGAAACAATATTTCATTAAGAGCAAGATTAAATTTATCGATGGTATAAGCGTTGTAACAATAGAAAGTACATAATCTTATAATCAATCTGCATATAATGACATATCTGTTCAATTATTTGGGGAGGAAATCGAACATGATCAGAGCACCACGAGTGGTTTTTTACAGCATTCATAAATCTGAATTGCAGCAATTCCTCATTATTGATTTTATATGTAGTTCTGTAGTTTATTATCTCGTCTTTAAAATGAATTGGAGTACTTTAGCTGCGATTATTGCAAGCTCTGCATGTCCACTGCTTATAAAAAAATATGTAAGAAAATACAAAGCGTAAATTAGATTATTAGGATTTAATGTGTTCACTTATAGTTTTCATTAGTTCTATATGAAATTTTAGCTAAAGAGCTTTGAATTCATACAAAATGGATTCAAAGCTCTTTTTTTATCTTCTACTATAAATTGCACGGAATAACTTCCGTCTGTAGAAGTTACATAAATATCTATGTAATATTTGTGGACACTTGATATAGATAGTCCCTATTAAACGTATTAAAATTGTAATAATCAATTTGATTGTAAGTTCAGGTGTAACATCTAAAAAACTAAAAAGGAGTGATAAATATGACTTGAGTGTGGCATTGCCTGTATCCAGAAGGTATACCTTGTATCTTTTGGAGGAGAAATATGAATGATAGATTTTAAAGAATCAGAAGAAATTAGAGATAATAATTCTTAGAAAAAAACAATGTGTATCCCTGATAGCTCGACGGAATTACAGAAGCGAACAATTGCTAGGCGTTTATTATAAGGAGACCGTAGTTATTAAGTGCATTTAATCTATTTTTGGAAATGAGGGATGGCATGCGTTGGTTTGTACTTATCCTATTATTTATAGGTATGATTATTAATTTTGCAGATAAGTCGATCGTCGGGCTAGCAGCGACATATATTATGAAGGATTTGAATTTATCTTATGCAGACTGGGGAATCGTTGGAAGCAGTTACTATTGGCTATATCCAATTACAGGTGTCATCGGAGCTGCCTGGGCAGATCGCATTGGCGCTAAAAAAATGTTAGGCTTCTTAATGCTAACATGGGCTGTATTACAAATAGGTGTAGTAGCGATTACAGCTCTTCCATTATTAATATTATATCGAATTCTATTAGGGGCATTTGAAGGGCCATTTAGTCCAATTGCTTATAGTCATGCTCTAAAATGGTTTCCATCTAAATCAAGCGGTTTCGTTACCTCTGTTGTCGGTTCCGGAGGGACGGTTGGTGCGTTTATTACAGCACCATTATTAATTGGAGCGATTACAGCATGGGGATGGAAGGCAGCTTTTATTTTGCTTGGTGTAGCAAGTATTGTTTGGTTTATCTTAATTCAATTCGTTAAAGAAAAACCAGCTGTAGAGAATGGAGAAATGAAGAAAAAAGAGAAAGTGGAAAAATTAAAACTGAAGGATGTTAAACAAATTTTATCTTCAAGAGTTACTTTATTTACAACATTAGCCTTTTGTTCAACTTATTTCATAGTTGTGTGGTTATCAATATGGTTACCTCTGTACTTAGTGGAGGTGATTGGAATGAGTTCCGGACAAATGGGATTCGGTATCATGTTTATTGGTTTATCATCAATTGTCATTTACATGCTTGTTTCCATTATCTCAGATAGACTTTTTGTAAAAACAAAAAGTTGGAAAATATCTAGAATTTATGTATCTGGAGCATCGATGATTATCGGAGCGCTTTGTATGCTTTCAATTATAGTATTTCAAAATCCTATTTGGGCAATAATTGCGATGAGTTTAGCGAAAGGGTTAACTTATTCCATTTTAGTTATTGGACCGGCAATAATGACAAATGAAATGCCGGAGCGAGGCGGTTTAATGGTAAGTATTCTTACCTCTTCTGGAAATGTAGCGGGTGTAATCGCACCAATGGTCACAGGATTTATTATAAGTCTTGCAAGTACAAAAATATTCGGATATAATCTTTCGCTTATTGTTATGGCTATATTTGTAATTATTAGTGCTGGATTATTTGCGATGTTAGTTAGACCATCATTTAATAATAAAGAGAATATCTCAAATGAGGAAGATCTAGTCGAACAAATCAACTAAAATAACTAGAAAAGAAAGCGTTTTCTAAGCGTTGCAGACTAATTGCATTAAAAAAATAGTGGCTGTCCAAAAAGTGATTTGCTATCACTTTTTGGACGCCTTTTACGCTTTTTAAGCCCTTCGATATTGTTTTCGTGAAATTTGTTATCCTTGCTTTGTATAGTTAAAATGCTTATTTTTAGTGATTTTGATTAGGATGAGATTCCTGTATCTTCATAAAAATCAAAGAATGACGATCTCATACATGTATAAAACGAGAACGAGAAGGTCCTATTAGACAGCTCTTTGCTATTTTATCTCAGTTACTATTCATTTTAGTTAATAACTGATGAATCATTAAGGAAATTCGTAGATTCAATTTATTTTGAGTGTTTGATAAACTCAATCCCGTAATGTCTTCTATACGGTTTAGCCGATACCTTAAAGTGTTGTAATGAACATGTAATTGAGTAGCTGAGGATTGAATAACTGATTCATTATCTAGAAAGGCTTGTAACGATTTGATCAGGTCCGCATTATGAATAGTATCGTATTCAATTAAAGTTCCTAAATACTTCTCACTATATAGCTTCATTGATTCAAAGTTATTTGACTCAAATAACACACCAATTATCCCCAAATCGTCATAGTAAATGATTTCGTTTTGTCTTCCAAAGAGATGAGCAAATTCTGCTGCTTTTTTTGCATCTGAATAACCTTTCGCATACTCTGGAGGTTCTTTAACACTATTGCTAATACCGATAGTTGCATTAAATCCTGAACTATACTTCTTATAAGAGGCTAGGATGTCTTTCGCTATGCCAGCTGTTTGGCTGCTTTGAGTTAAGACGATTAATTTTTCACCATGTACGATGCTTAATGGAAGAGATGAAACACCTAGTGAATATCTTATTTTTTCTAAAATTTGATTAGTTTGATTTGAGTTAAGTTCACTATTATTTGACTCAGCTGAAGGAGAAAGAATCAGAATATGATATGAGTTACGAAAATCGAACTTTAAAAATCGCCCACGCCTTAATAAATCCTCTTCTAATTCTAATCCTAGTATAAGGTCATAAAGATATTCTTGTCTTAATCGCATTTCTATTTCAGTGCTCGTTCGCTCTTGGCTTATTTTCAGGGCTATTACATTTTTTGATTGTTCAATTGCTACAATATCAAGATTGTCGTGTTCATTATAAGCACGTGGAACAATGAGATAGGCGATCGTCATTTCATTTAACAGTATTGGGAATACAGTGATGCAGGAATCATTGGTAATGTGTAGTTCAGTTGATTTCTTTAATCCATTTTTTATGGCTTTAATTTTTTCAAAAATATGAGTGTAATGAAAACTAGTTTCACTAGTTCTGTCTTTAACTCTTGAAGGGTAATAATCATGAATAATATTCCCATATTCATCCATTAATAATATTGGCTCATTAATAAACTTTGAAAGTTTTTGGATAATACCAGAGTAGCCGCTATTTAGAGCTTCTTTGAATAATTCTTTATGTAAGTTAGTAATTCTTAATTCATTGCCGTACAGCCTTGCATTATCTATTGCAATCGCTGCTTGATAACAATAATGTTCTAGCATTTTGATGAGCAAATCTGAGGAGTTGTATGGCTTTTGTCTTGCTATAAAAACGATGCCTAGTAACTGATTGTTAAGTAATAAAGGAGACGCAATAATAGAACGAATGCCTTCTCTTTCTATTAACTTTTGAGCTAGAGGATCGATTGGATCTTTGTATTGTTTGTAATCAGATACAACGTAAGGCTTGTGAAGTTTTGCTACTATACCCGTGATACCTTTATCAATGTTTTGTTCATAGTTTAGAAGTTCATCTGTATTAGCACCTGATAGTACTTGAATTCGAATGTTGTTTTGTTCCTTATTAAGTAAAGCAATCAAAACAATATTTGCCTTTGAAATGCTTCGCAATTTATCGGCACTTAACGATAAAATTTTATCTAATGGTGCTAAGGAGGACACTTCAATATTGATTTGTTGAATGATTTCAAAAGTTTTCGCCATAAAATTTAAATAGGATTCTTTTTGCTTTAACAGTTGAATTTTTATAACATAATCTTCCACTATCGGGAGTGCCTCTTTTGGCAATCTTGATTTAAGTCTACTTCGTAATGAATTCCATCGATCTTCTACATAATGCTCTTGAGAAAGTTGAGACACTTCAGAGAATATGTCCAAGAGAATAGAATTGTCATACTGTACCATCGCCATATATTTTACTCCTTTCATTTATTAATTGTGAAAGACTTCTAATTTAATAAGCCAATTTAGAAGGGATACATAGATTATAAAATAAAAAACGTAAAATATACAATTATGATAAATTATGTTAATAGAAAGTAATCTACTATTCACCTGAAGAAATATCACAAAAGCATGCATTTTATTTGTATACCTTTGATATAGAATAATACTTTATTACGTTATAGAATGATAATAACGAATCAATATAGGTAAAGCATTTATGAAGGAGTGGTTGAATATGAGATTCGAAGGTAAA
This sequence comes from Bacillus sp. JJ722, assembly GCF_036963345.1. Classification (NCBI taxonomy): domain Bacteria; kingdom Bacillati; phylum Bacillota; class Bacilli; order Caryophanales; family Bacillaceae; genus Bacillus; species Bacillus sp. JJ722. The sequence continues at coordinate 5,356 of NZ_JBALMO010000294.1, read as the reverse complement.
GTAGCAATAGTAACAGGTTCAGGAAAAGGAATAGGAAAATGCATTATTCAAAAACTCGTACAAGAAGGGGCCTTTGTTACAGTATCTGATATTAATGAGCAAACATGTGAGGATACAGTAAATGAAATTCGAGAAGCTGGTGGTCGTGCTATTGCTGTTGTAGCTGATGTGTCAAAGGTCGAAGATGTAAAAAAGGTGGTCCAAAATACAATTGAAGCATTCGGTAAAATTGATATCTTAGTAAATAATGCTGGCATTCTAAAGGATACTAGAATTAAAGATATGGAAGAAGAAGACTGGGATCAGGTCATTGATGTTTGTTTAAAAGGAGCGTTCTTATGCTCTAAATATGTCTCTTCACATATGGTTGAACAGAATTATGGGAAAATTATAAATATTTCGTCACGAGCATATCTTGGAAATCCAGGACAAGCAAACTATTCATCGGCAAAGGCTGGGATTGTTGGTCTTACAAGATCTTTGTCTAAAGAATTAGGAAGAAATAATATAAATGTAAATGCTGTAGCCCCTGGACTTATTGAAACAGATGCTTTAAAAAACCATCCAAAGTACGAAAAAATCAAAGAATTACAAAAGAAAGATACACCTGTTCCACGTATTGGATTACCTGAAGATGTAGCGAATGCGGTTTTATTTTTTGCATCAGATGATTCTTCCTATATTTCAGGTGATATATTACACGTGACAGGAGGGAGATTCGGTTAAATAAATTTTGAAAGGAGTATTTTATGGACTCTGAGCACAAGAGAGCAGCCCCATTTCATCAAAACTTGTGGAAAAGTGATGATGGATATTTCTACCTTATTGGAAGTAAATGTGATAATTGTGAAGAAATCTTCTTCCCGAAAATAGAAAGAAGTTTATGCCCACAATGTAATGAAGGAGATTTAATTTCAATCAACTTAAGTAACGAGGGTATTATTCATGCTTATACAGTTGTTAATCAATCACAAGTAGATGGCGCTGTTCCTTATGCATACGGAATAGTGTACTTACCTGAAGGAGTAAACGTTTATACGCTATTTGTTAATTGTGCAATAGGGCAACTGCGATTAGGTCAGAGTGCTCGACTAGTTGTTGAGAAGTCGAACGATCAAGAAGGCAATGAAGTTTTTACATATAAATTCGCACCAATAATTTAATAGTATGGAAATCCACGTTTAATCAGTAGTTTATTATTGGATAAATCAAATTTTGTAAATTGGAGGAGGACTATGTCAGAAGAAGCTTTATACTTTGAAGACTTTAAAGTTGGAGAGATTTTTTCATCTCCAGCTCGAACAATTACAGAAGCAGATATTGTGAATTTCGCCGGATTATCAGGTGATTACAATGCTCTTCATGTTGATGAAGTGTATGCAAAGCAATCGATTTTTGGAGAACGTGTTGCACATGGACTTCTTGGGCTAACAATTGCCTCAGGATTATTCACAAGGACAGATCTTAATAGAAGAATGAGCTCAACTCTACTTGCATTATTAGGGATTAACTCTTGGAGTTTTATTAAACCTATTAGAATTGGAGATACGATACATCTTGAAGTTGAAATTATAAGTAAAAAAGAAACTAGTAATAATGAAAGAGGAATCGTGAATTTCAAACGTAAAGTAGTTAACCAAAAAGCTGAATTAATCCAAGAAGGAATTACTCCTATGTTAATTATGAGAAAGGCTTAAATAATAATATGAGTGGGGAGGAATATGCATGAGCATAACATTAACTGATGAGCAAACGTTGGTGAAACACACTGTTAAACGATTTTTAGACAAGGAAATACTCCCGATGGTAGATGAATATGAAAAGTCTGGAAAAGCAGTATCAAAAGAAATCATAAAACAGTTAGTACCTTTTGGTTACTTAGGTGGTCTTCTTCCAGAAGAAGCAGGAGGACATGGGTTAAACTATACAACATATTTTACAATGATTGAAGAGTTATCAAGAGTTTGGCCATCATTAAGAGCAACTGTAGGAATTACAAATTCGGTATTGACTCATATTTATGAATATGGAACAGAGGCTCAACGACAAAAATTTATAAAACCTTTATTGAAAGGTGAGAAAATTGGTTTTTTTGCGCTAACCGAACCAAATGTTGGATCTGATACATCTAGTATTCAAACTCGAGCAGAATTAAAGGGAGATAAGTGGATTTTAAATGGATCTAAGATGTTTATTACAAATGGTGTTGAAGGTGATATTGGAATTGTCATTGCACAAACAGATAAATCGAAAGGTAATGCAGGGATAGCTGCTTTTATTGTAGAAAAAAGCCAGTCACATTATATAGCTAATCCAATTGAAAAGATGGGTACTACAAGTTGTCCATTTGCAGAATTAGTATTTGAAGATTGTGAAGTGCCTGTTGAAAATTTATTAGGAACTGTAGGAGATGGGCTAAGACAAGGACTTAAATTTCTCAATAGCGCACGTGCGATGGTCGCATTTATATCAACCGGTATTGCTCAAGCATGTGTAGATGCTTCAGTTGCATATGCAAAAGAGCGAGTACAGTTCGGTAAACCAATTGGAAGTTTTCAATTGATTCAAGCGAAAATTAGTGAAATGGTGACTTTAACAAATGCGATGCGCCTGCTTGGACTTCAAGCTAGCAATCTATTAGATCAAGGTAAGACATGCAAAGTTGAATGCTCGATGGCTAAATACTACTCAACAGAACAAGTATTAAAGGTGGCAGAAGATGCGCTGCAAATTCATGGTGGATACGGTTATACGAAGGAATTTCCAGTTGAAAGATATTATCGCGATATCCGCTATTTTACAATAGCAGAAGGAACAAATGAGATTCAAAAATTAATTATTGGTAGAGAAATATTGGGGATTTCTGCTTTTTCATAATAAGAGGCTCTTGATGATGCATCGAGGTATTCTAAAAAAGAATAGAAAAAAGTTTATCGATAAAATCCCACAAAAAAGGGTAGGAGAGCCAAAAGAAGCTGTTGGGATATTTAATCTTGCATCTCCGCTTTCAAATTATGTAAATGGCCAAGTACTTCAAATAAATGGCTGTTTATATACTAAAGTTTTATTTCAAACCATTTTCTAATTAAAAATGGCTAAAAAAAAACTAATTATAATTCTGATATTTCAGATAATTAAAAAGAAAGAAGGGAAATCAATGCAAAGAAAAGTAAAAGTAATTGGTGTAAACATGGTGAAATTCACTAAACCAGGAGCTCAGGAACCTTATGAAATTATGGCTTCAAAAGCAATTTTAGGAGCGTTAAAAGATGCTGGAATTAATCAAAAAGCAATTCAACAAGTTTTTGCTAGTTATGTATATGGAGATAGTACTTGTGGACAAGCGGCAATGTATAAAGTGGGTATGAACGGTATTCCGATAATAAATGTGAATAATAATTGTTCGTCTGGTTCAACAGCATTGTATTTAGCTAGACAGGCAGTTGAGTTTGGGGTTGTAGAGTGTGCCCTTGCCGTAGGTTTTGAAGAAATGAAGCCAGGTGCATTAGGCAGTGTGTGGTCGGACCGTACTGCGCCCATGCAATCTTTTGTTGAACGCTTAAATCATTTAGCTCCTGAACTTCCTGAAACACCGCGTGCCATCCGTTTATTTGGTACGGCGGGTAATGCATATGTTGAAAAGTATGGTGCAAATCCAAATATTTTCGCGAAAGTAGCTGTTAAAACGCGAAGTCATGCTATTCAAAATCCATATTCAATGTTTGATCAGCCATTAACTTTAGATGACGTATTGAATGCACCTACAATTTATCCACCTTATTTAACTAGATTTTGCGCATGCCCACCTTCCTGTGGAGCCGCAGCGGCAATTCTATGTAGTGAAGAATTTGCTAAAAAACATGGACTTCAAGATGCTGTAGAAATTGTAGGGCAGGCTATGACAACTGATTTGGTCAATACATTTGAAACTGATGCTATAAATCTTGTAGGCGCAGATATGACTAGAAGAGCAGTAGCAGAAGTTTACGAAAAAGCAGGAATTGGTGCGGAAGATGTAAATGTAGTTGAGTTGCATGATTGTTTTACTCCAAATGAGGTTATAACATATGAAGGCTTAGGCCTTTGTGGTGAAGGTGAAGCTGAAAAACTAATCAATGATGGTGATAATACGTATGGTGGGAAATATGTTGTAAATCCATCAGGAGGACTTATGTCAAAAGGGCATCCGCTAGGAGCCACAGGATTGGCACAGTGTACAGAATTAGTATGGCAATTACGTGGTCAAGCAGATAAGCGTCAAGTGCAAGATGCAAGAGTAGCACTGCAACACAATCTTGGACTTGGTGGAGCTGGCGTAGTCACAATGTATAAGAAAGCATAGAAATTCATATGATTTAAAAAACTAAATTAGTAAATGATGATGGGACTAATCAATAGTCGGTATTTTTGACTTTGATTAGTCCTTTTGTTATGAGAAAGAAGGATTTTAAAGTTAGCAAAAATATCTATAAAAATATGAAGGGGTTGACCAATAAGTTCTATTTGCTATCTTTGTTTGATCGATGGGAAAGTAATTCTTACGTTTTTTAAGAAAATACATGGGGGTTCATCTAGACAGAAAGCGCCAAATGTAGGCATTCTTGTATAATCAGCAAGTTTATATATTTGACGTAACCTTCGTCGGACAGCCCCTACTTACAAATTATTCATTGTGAAAATTTAACCGAGTTAAATAAAATGATAGATATTCTATTAAACGGTATAATATATTTTGAGATGATTCCTTTAACTATTTTAGGTTTTATTGAATAGTTCTAATTTATAAATGGGATTGTAGTAAATGGAGGAAACGATGATGAAACAAATCAAAGAGGAACAAGAATATTATAATGAAATTAAGCAAGATCAGCTAACAGTTGGTATTTTTACAACAACTTGGTGTCCAGATTGCAAACGTTTAGATATGTTCATTGATGAAATTACAGCTGAGAATCAAGATAAAAAATGGTTCAAAATTGACCATGATGAGTTTCCAGAAATCTCTGAAGAACAAAGTGTAATGGGTATTCCATCATTACTAGTGTTTAAAAATGGAGAAAAATTAGCTCACTTACATAGCGCTAATGCTAAAACTGCGGATGCAGTAAGAGAGTTTATTAATAATATTTAATTTATTTTAAAATCAGTACATGGATTGTTACTACTCATGTGCTGATTTTTTTATAAAATGAATGCTAAGACAAGTTTATCTTAGTATGAATGCTTTTCATTAGAAAATTGCCAACGATGTCAGTTACAATTAATTAATAAGACCTTGCAGAATTAACAGTAATTTTCCAGCTTTACAAAAATCTTTCAAGTTTAATTACTTGTATCTGTTATATAAATATAATAA
>NZ_JBALMO010000293.1:0-6189 GCF_036963345.1 Bacillus sp. JJ722 | reverse complement strand
GAAAAAATTTCATTCGTGATAGTAAGCGTTCAAAATCTGTTTACCTAACAGATGAAGGTATTGAGGAAGCTAAGAAACTAATAAAGAAATATAATATAAAAGACCACTGAGGAATCTCTCATAAGAGGATTCCTTAATCAATTATACTCTCTTCTCAAAGACAACTTGAGTTCTTGTACCTGATAGTTTAAGTGTGATTTTTCACAAATTATTAACAGGTTTAGTCTTTTAATTCAATGTCTCACAAGTGATTCAAAGTAATTGAAAATTACTTTTGAAATAGCCTCTAAGTATGTTTATGTGTAACGTTAATCAACCCAACCTTCCAAAAACAAAGAAAATAACTACTAAAATATTTACAAACATCACCCAAGCAATAATTTTTCGAATGCTGGGTTGCGGTCCGTTCTTCAAAGTTTTAATGCCCAAAGGTATAATAGCAACACATAATCCTAATGTCGCAATAATTGAAAAAATGGTAGTTCCTTTTAACACACCAAGTGGAAGAGAAGACATTAACGCTAAACAGATAGATTGAAAAATATTTAATACATTAGCACGATATGTACCAATAGCTAAAATAATCCATCCAAGCATAATAGCCCCGTTTAAAGTACTTACAATATGAAATGCACCATACGATTCCGCTACTATATCTGTCGCTACTGAAAGGTTTTTAATATTTACAATTTGAAATGCTAGATGATCAATTCCAGCGTGAAACGCTCTTGCGAATAAACCAAAAACCGTAAAGATTCCACCCCATATTGCTATAGTTGGACTATGCTTATAGACGAGATTCGTTAAAAATATGATTCCTAAACTCAACAATATATTTCCAGCTAAAAAAAGCTATACGAAATAGTCATTATAATAGTGGAACTCTCAAAAGCTTCAAGTTGATCTGGAAAAAAGAAATTAAACTTGAACCTTAAAATCACTCCTACGAATAAGAATATAGGTCCAAGTATCATTGATACTCCGCCAACCCATTTTCCAGGAAAGGCATAAACACTAGGGTGAAGATTATAATCCATACATACACTTTCTTTCTAATACAATAATTTGAACATATTAATTATAAATAAATATTTTTAACCTGCAACAAATCAAAAAACACTTAGTTACCCCCATTAGTTGACATGTAATTATTCACAAAATGTTGGATGACTATTATGCCGAACTCTAATCAATACTAGTTTTACAATTTTACATGAATTATCTAATCCTTATTCCTCACTTTAAATTAAATAAGAGCGAATAAATTCGATAAAATATTATTATCTTAATCTGCTCCTTTAATTACAAACGAAAAGGCCGTCAAATGACAGCCTCACCATTTTCCCTTTTTATACTTACTAGATTCCTGGCAATTCGTTACATACTCTTCGAGAGTCATATTGTCTCCCCAAACATCATATCCCATCATATAAATATTTGTCATATCATCTTTGGTCGCGTCCCTTATTTTTTTCAAAGTATCTCCCCTTGTATAGTGTTTGTTGTATTGAATTCTTTCGCTACAAAGTTCATTTAAACCTATATTTTCATTATCTTTACACTACTTTTTTATTTGCTTCTATAATATTGACACTTGGAAGCAGTTTTCAACGCACTAGTTATGACTTTGTATCTTGATTTTACAGTATTATTAAGTCCTGATAAGTTATACAGTTGTCAAAACCTATTTATGCACAATTATTTTAGGCTCTTATTTAGCCTTATAGTTTCTAACAGTTGGTGTATAGATGCAATTCCTTTCACTTGTTCAACTAACGTATTATCACCTATATGACAGCTCTGATCTTCTGCTAGAGCATCCGATAGTTTAAGTGCATTTACTTACAAAGTATTAACTTTTATGCATGGAAGTGTTTTTCTTGAGTATCATTTCGAACCTTTATTTTTATGAAAATAAAGATGAAAACAATTATACTCAATAAGATGGTTGCTCCACCTGCTCCTATCAAGACGATTGAAACTCCAAGCCACTTGGCAAGAATAGATCCCACAACAGGTGCAATAAGCATAGATAACTCCATCGGACCTGCTTGGCTACCATTTGCTACATCATTTCAGTAAAATTAACACATGCTTCTTTAGATACATCATCATAGAACTTATTCGAATATCTACACTCACACAATATTCTATAACCCCCTATTACAAACATACCACCACGTTGGACATATTACATAATAGCTTATGATATTATAAGCATAAAAAAAAGCACACCCTTGTGCCTCCTTATTGCCTCGCTAGTTCAACCTGTTGGACAGAACCGTAAGGTAGTATAACCCTGTGTAGAATGGCTGCGGCAGCCAAGCTAAGCGGGCTTATCAAATACAAAATGACACAACAACGGAATCAATTCCGGTGTTGTGTCAGTAATCCCCGGACGATCTCAACTACCAAATCGGGCTCGTCATGCATAATCATATGGCCGCTTTTCTGAGCTATAATTAGTTCGCTGTCTGATAAAATATCCAGCAAGCCCTTTTGCTGCTCCTGCCAAATATCTTCCAGCTGTTGGCTACTCTCTGAGGACATGCCGAATGCGGTAGCGTCGTTCGGAATGCCGTGAGTGACGATTCTGACGGGAAGGGATCCGAGCTGTTGATCGCGGATAGCCTCTTCCACTTCAGTCATGTGTCTGTCTTCTTCTTCCGCCGTCTCCAAGTAAGCTGACGCTGCCTCCACATTTACATAAAGCGGCCTCTCCTCAGCCGGCAATTGAGCTAATAGAGAATTCTGGAACAACCGCATAGCCCCTGACGCTTTTAATAGCTTCACCAAGGCTGTAGGATGCTTTCCCGCCTTATCCGGATCTAATCCTTCCCGTTCAAAAATAGCAGCCGTTGCCTGTGAGAATTGATCCGGTCGCGCATCCAACAGCACCAGACCGGCGACCTCATCCCTATACTTCTGCGCGAAAAGTCGGGAATACATACCGCCCTGGGAATGGCCGACGAGAATGTAAGGCCCACGAATGCCTTCCTGCTGCAACGCGGTATGCAGCTCTTGCACGATACGGTTGCCGGTCCGTTCCGTATCCGCCTGCTCACTCCAGCCATAGCCGGCCCGGTCGTATGTGACGATCGTCGCGTCCTTTGCCAACTGCTCAGGAATATCTCTCCAGATGTTGCTGGACTCTCGGCTTCCAGCCTCGAAGACAATTGTCGGCGAGCCAATCCCGATCTTCCTAACATGCAGGCGAAATCCACCGGCATCGACCAACTTGCCCGGCGGAGGATAGTTCTGCTTAGCCTGCAAAGATGCGACCATTTCATACACAAAGCCGATACCGATGATGCACACGAGAACAGCCAGGGCTGTCACAAGCATTTTGGCCCAATTCTTACGACTGGTTCGCTTTGCCTTGACGGTGGTTGTGTTCATACGATGCCCCCTTTTCAGTTTCGTAAAATGGCTTTGATGAGCCATTTTAATTAATGTAAATTATTACCATTTTTAAATTCAATAACGATATTATAATACATTATGATAATAGTCAAAGATTAATCATAACGGATGGCGTGATTAGGTATCAGTTACAACGTCACCACCATCCGGTGTTATTAAAACCAAAATCGCATTGATATCAATTATATGGACTCAAACTGTACCTGTTCAAACAGCCTGATGACTTGCTTATAGCCCTCACCTATGGGCAACAAGGAAAAGCTATTCCAAAAGGATTGTCAAAAAGCCACAATCTATACGAAAGGAGCGTTTTAAAAAGTTAAATTTAGTTATTACTGATTGCGCCAGAAGATGGCCCAATTATTGAATTGCATGACTGGCGTTTTTTAAAGTGTTAAACTATTAATAGTAAACATAAAACTACTTGGACTGAAAGCGGAGTGTTAGAGTGAGTAATTTTATTAAACAAATTCAAAAGTGGTTAAAAAATATCACAATTTGTTTCCTTGCAATTTTTATGCTTATTCAAGCCTCTACCGTTTTTATATTAGATACAAAGTCAAACCTATACCTACAAATATTTAAGCCCTTATGGATAGTATGTATGTACATAGGAATTATTTCTGCTTTCTTATGGATAATAATGGCCGTAATTAAATATTTCAAAAGTGAAATACTGATTAACAAAGACTAATTACAATACGTCTAGATAATAAGGGTTTGATTTAATAACACGAAGTCATCAAAACAAACCCTTTTCGTACACCACCAAATGATGTAAACCGACAATATTGATACCAGCTACAGGTGATCGCTTATTAGAAGCACTTACTGTCATTTTCACTTTATAAAGTACAACTTTTTCCGGAGCTTACCTGCACTAGAATTGTAGCAAACCCTATTCAGCTATACACAATAATATTGAAAAGGATTCTTTACTTTATCGAACTCAACTTTTCGTTACAATCCTCGCAAACTTGTAGTATTTCATCATTTGCTATACTAATCGCTGCTTCTTTCTCCGTCTTTTTACCACATAAAAACATTTCTTTCGACTAATATTCGCTCCAGTTGTTCGACGATGAAATGTATGACATCTACGACAAGAATAATAGTCTTTTACGTTTGGATACCTCATACTCTCCGCTGTTATATAAAATTACAGCATTTCCCTTCTTTTCTATTTATTTCAGGATAATGCTTGGTAACTACAGAGTTCTTTTCGTTAACCAAGACTTGTCCCCGTTAATTAATTCCCGATCGTTTCTAACGGAAAATATCCCTCCGCCGCCACTGGTTTAGCACTTGTAAATGTTCTGTTGACTAGAATATCGCTTGTATCAATCTTCGTGTCTTCTCTAAAATAAACTTTTATACCATCTTTCACACCAGCTGCATATTGGACATTTTTTTGAACTCTAGCCCCAGCAAGGGCATAGTTGTTATAGGTATGCTCTTTCGTAATTGGTACACCTTGTATGAACATCGTCTACCTGTATTAATCCAATCCTCTTCAGAAATAAGGGGCAAGGTGCAGCGATAATCAATACCCAATGAGCGTGTATATGTATTATGTTGATTGATATAGTAAGCTAGATTATCTTGTATGGTGGAAACAATGGTATCTCTTCGTACTTTATCTAATTTGGTTTGACGAATATACTTTTTATCAAGCCATTTAGAAGGCATTGGCTCTCCATTTTTATCTACAAATTCGGTTAAAAATGGAATAGATTGAATGAGACTTTTATCAGTTTTCCACGTACGTGTCGCTTTATCATATAATGTGATATCAGAAAAGATTTGTTCCAGGGTACCCTCATACCAAACACCCGTATCAGCCGCATAAATTTTTTAAGTAGGAATCATCTACAGTAAAAGAAAAACAATGCCCCAGTTAGTAATTTTCATTTAGAACACTCCCACCATAGGAAATGCCATACCATAAGTTGGCCTACTCATCATCCATAAAGAATATATCTCATAATCTATCAGCCATCGAATCATTGAGACGTTTCACTGTCACATCGAATGTGTCTCTCGTATGTAGATAGTAGATTCTACTTTTATCATCTATGGTGCATTCGTATTGGGAAATAGTGTAGCTAGAATTTGTTCATTTACATATTCATTAGCATGTTCTTCCCATTTATTTTGGTAAGTGGATGGATTTGCAGGATCTGAATATACAGGTACATACACGCTCTCTGTATGTTTCATATTCACGTTATAAAGCTGTTTACTAATACTCATTTTTTCTTGCAAATCACTTACGTTTTATGACATCACCTTCGTATATTTCAATACCATTTCTATCATTTAATCCTGTGTACTCTCCAACTGATTCCCAAATGACTTCTTGTTTATCTTGTAAGTGTTGCTCAATAAGCGCGATTTTATCATTGTTATATTATTTAGTTCCAATTGTTTTTATAATTTAGTTTGTAACTAAATTTTTTAAAATGCAAAAGGAAAGGAATGAACTTCTTAGAACTATTTCTGAAAAGCTCGATAAACTCAAAGATTAGAGACGAGAAAACTCGTCTTTTTTTATTTCAACTTTTTAGAGAAACTAAATAATTCTTCAGTTTCCTTACTTTTATCTACTTACTTGAAAACAAATAAAGTTACTCCTTTGTTTCCATATTACAAAGCACAACTAGTTATTTTTCTACTTGTATAATTAAATGAATAAAACTTGATTAACAAAAATATAGTTATAAAAAATCAAAAAGGAGTAGTACCCATGAGCAACTATATTAGATG
>NZ_JBALMO010000292.1:4765-4887 GCF_036963345.1 Bacillus sp. JJ722 | reverse complement strand
TGGTAAAGAAATAGATGCTTCTAATGAAAGGAAGCATCTATCCTCTTAAGGAACCTAGATTCATTAATCCTATTTGAGTGCCTAATTGATTTATTTAATCAATTAGGATTGGTTTTATTGTT
>NZ_JBALMO010000292.1:0-4519 GCF_036963345.1 Bacillus sp. JJ722 | reverse complement strand
TTTTCTTTCATGATTTGTAAAAGTACTGCACCGTCTTTTAAACTTTTTGCATTTTGTAGAGTCAGCATTAAGGCAATATCTTCACGTATACATTGACTTATAAGTCCACTCATTGCAGTTAATCCTGTAGCTATATCTTTAGCGATGGCGTAAGCGATTTGAGCATCTTGAAATCTAGCTCCTACAGGGATCTGTTCAATGTCTACAATTGGTCTTTCAGCAGGAGTAGGTGGAACTAAAATATCGTTTGCAACTAATAGTTGTTCAAGTTCTTTAATAGAAGGTTTGATAGTTGAATTTATTACATCCTTAATAAATTCTTTTAAATCTTTATCACCTGTGTGATTGACATAAACTTGATAACCGTCCAATGCTGCTTTCGATGTAGCTAATTGTGTGTATATACCATATACCTCACCATAGTGCATTGGTTCGTTTTGAGGATTACCACTTAATATACCCATAAAAACACTCCTTGAATTTACTTTTAGTGAATCATAGAACTCACGATTGTTAGTATGTGCATCTTTTAAGTGGTTACTCATTATCTACAAATTAAATTGAAACAAAAGAGTATAACAACGAAGTGGTTTCGGTGGGAATTGTCCAATAGAAATAACCTTAAACTTGTATGGATACGGTAGAGAACTTACAAAAAAGAGAAACGTGTACGGAACCATTCTTCTCGGACAAAGGATTCCAGTACACGTCCAAGTAATACAGCAAACGACTCAATAAGTACGGCATAAGAGGCACCACGCTCGAAAAGGAAACTGCCTAGATAACGCCTGTGCCGCTTCATACTTCTCCCGGAAATGTTATACCAATCAGATTGTAAAACAGTAGAAGAATCTACTTGACAGGGTTAAGATTTTGAGAGGGGGCTTATTCTAATTATATTATCCTTAAAGAGGATTACATTTTGGTAGCTCTATTCCCGAGCTAATTTTAATAAATAATAACACTCCTCTCTCGCCATATGATCTGCCATCCTTGCAGATAATGATGTTAATAATTGTTCCGTTAACTCTAATTCTTCTATTTCACGAAGAAAGTGTGAGAATAATTTCAGTTCTAACGAAATATCCTTCGTAAATTTCTTTAAAGCTGGAAAGTTTTTTAAATTTGTACGTAAATATCCCGTCATTTCAACAGCCTTCAAGTAAAACTGTTCAAATTTTTTCATATGCTTATCACTTTTCTCTTTCAATTGTTTCTCGACCAAATCCAACTCACTTGAAATAGAACCAGCATGACCGGCAGCATCTGTTAACCAAACAAGATGATAATGTAATTCATGAAAAACAGGTGGTACCTCACCTATAGTTAAATAACTGAGACCCTTTAAATATTCTTCTACTTCATTTACCATGTGATTAAGAAAAGTTGGAGTAAAATGAATAACAATTTTTTCTTCCAACTGTTTTTTTATGATACTTAGCTTAAATTGTCTAATCTCCTCAGCTAAATGTTTAGTAAGTTTATTGTACACATTCTGTAAAAAACGATTATTTTACAGTCCATCCATAATGTGTTTATGTAGTAGGGAAACAGTTGATTAATTAGTGTGGGTTAGTGAAGGTTATACTCTGACAATAAGTTCATTAGGCTTACATGTGGGAGAAGTCAGTTTACACGTCCTTACTATAATTATGGGAAATTAAGACAAAGGCTATACAAAGTAGTTCAATTTATTTGAGAATAGTGTTTGTTCAGTATCTTAATTAATTCGGAATATACAAAGTTGGATCTGGTAATAAAAAAACAGCATCAAATAGAATTTGTGCCGGAACAGGAATGACCACTACTCCTTTTAATCTATGTAAACAAACACAATTTGGTTTCAACATTTTTCATAACCAACACTTAATTAAATCAGTGCTGGTTATGAACAAGTAAAGTAGGAAGTTTATTTGTCGTATGGTTTACTTTACAAATGAACAGGGAATACATATATGAAATTAATAAGACATATTAATAAAGGGTTATCAGAGGTAACTGATAACCCTTCTATACAAACTACGCTGCAAGAAGTGCAGTTGCTCAGACAAGAAATAACCCTTACCTTACGCCAGCAAAGTAGGGGCTATTTCTTTTTTGTTAGAAAATGACTATTGCGATCACTGATATGATTAGTGTTGAGAACGTTATCATAAGTAATATCATACTTGGGAGGAATCACGTATATTAGGGGAATATTTATAAAAATAAGTAGTATTTATGGAGGAATAAAATATGAAAAAATATTTAATAGGAATTATTACTGGCTTGGCTGGAGCAGTAATCAATATCGTATTTTTATTGTTTACACCTAAACTTGATACAACGATATATATATCGACTGGAATCACATGGTTGGTTATTGGGTTGTTAATATCTGCTTGTGATTTCAAGATAAATGGCATTGTTAAGGGAATAATAGTTGCTTTATTGGTGTCTGCTTCATCTCTTGTGTATACTATCTCTTCAACATTAAGTGGAGCTCTATGGACTATTGTAAACACTGTAATTGTTGGTGCAATCATAGGATTTGTTATTGAGAAAACTCAAATTAAGAGTGAGAAAAAATAGAAAACTGAAACGACAATGATCTACTTACAGAAACACATGGAAAGAGAGCAACATGAGATTCATACTTTGGAAGAATCCAATATGTTAGGAGAATATCTATAGCTTGTCCATTTTGGATAAGTTTTTTAATTCAGTAACCAACAATAATGTTGGTAACTAAAATTTTGTTGGTTAATAGTAATTAGTAATTCGCCTAATAAAAGATAATTCGCTCCTAGAGCTCCATAGCAACAGCCTAATTTATAGCAAATTTTGAATATCCTTCTTTACCCGTTCGATTATCGTTCTGTTTTTATATTGTTTTCACTCAATCTATTTCTGACCGTTAATCACAACAATGTCGCCTATCAATTGGATTTTGTTATTTTCAACAATAATCCCATCTCCATCATTTCCCGCATAAACTGTTGTTCCAGTTTTTTTAGCATAATTATGAACATCTTTTTTATAATCTTTATTCCAACGATTGTAGTGAGGTAAAAAGTCAAAATTAACAAGTTGTAATGCTTCTAATTCTACATCAGAATTCCCTAAAAACATCTGAAATAATTTCGTAGTTGCTCCAAGTTGAACTGCTCCGCCACTTACCCCGACAATAATTCCGCCTTGATTAAAATAATCACATAGAACCTTTTCCATATTGCGATGTTTGATAGCATTCCTAAATTCAATTGGATTCCCCGCAGAAAGGTGAATAATATCACATTTTAATAATTCATCAATCTTCGATGAATTAAATTCACTATAAAGGTCAAAAAACATAATGTCTTGGATTCCATAATTACCATAATATTGTGCTTTAGTATTGAAATATGTTTTATCTTTATCTTCCGTAGAAGGAATGTAACCTATTTTAATATTTTTAGTATATATACAATCCAAAAGTATATTATCCAATCTTCGATTACCAGGAGATTCAACTACTTGGTCACTATAAAAAAAATAACTTTCCCATTTAGAACACCTCTTTTGTGTTAATTCACTTCTTCAACAAAACTGCCACGTTAGACTATCATTTTTAGATAATCCTATTTTTTAGGCTACTGCCTTCTTTTTGTTTTTTCGTTTTCATGTTAATAAAATTCGTCCTCCCGATATAATTATATTAGAACCAATATTAAAAAGGAGAATCGAACATGAAAAAAGTAGATAATAGAGTTTTATTAGAGAGATTAGCAGAAGTAAAAGGGTTGAAGATCAATAAACTTACTGCTTCTCTGTGAAAAGTCCTAACTTTCTGTTTGCATGCCAACCACCATCTTTATATAGCAGACAGGCCGTGCCATTTGGTCTTATATCTCCTATCACGTTCATTCTTTTTGATTTACGATTACGAGTGATATTTTCTCCGTTGTACACATCTTTCTTTGTGAAAGTGATGATGCTACATTGGTACAAGAATTATCATCAGAAAAATTTATATATCAATCTGCCAAAGAAAATCAAAAATATGAAGTATTATTTTCTCTTGGAGATGGTGTTAATGTTACAAGATTAATTATACATAGGTTGATTAAACTTATTTTAAATAGAGAACAATATCTCTTCTGTTTTTTGTTTCTATTTTGCTATAAAACAAGGTTAATTTTTTTAGTTGGTTAATATGTCTTGTACAAGTATCTTCCTTTTTACATAAGTTATATTGAAAAAACAAATAATATAAAAAGGTGGTTTTTTTATGGGTTGTGATTGTAATAAATGTAAAAAACGCCGTAAAGAAAAAAGAAAAGAAAAGATAATTACTTGTCCAACTAAGACTGAAAAAAGAATCAGAACAAAGAAAAAAGTAGTTAAACATATTCATCCTAAAGAAATTATAAATGTGCATCGTACAGTTATTAAGCATAAACATGAGTATCCAGTTTGCGAAAGAGACGTTTTTGAAACAGTTGTTAAAGGTGATGACCGTGGTTGTAGAAAGAAACGTTGTAAACTACATGAAAGTTCT
>NZ_JBALMO010000291.1:0-2536 GCF_036963345.1 Bacillus sp. JJ722 | reverse complement strand
ATAAGATGGTTTCGCATACCTTGACTGTATGCCCAGTTCGCTCATAAAACGACCAATGCGGCATCTAGATACCGTATAGCCAGCCTTTCTTAAAGCTATTTTTAGTTTACGAGTGCCATACACTTGTCTATTTTCGTTGAAGATGATCTGTATTTTTTCTTTTAATTTTGTGTTGCAGTACCTGTGTTATGGTAAAAAGTACTTCGAGCTATTTGTAGGATTTCGCACATTGCTGATACCGAATATTTATGGCGATTTTGTTCAATCACTTCTATTTTCGTCCCATGCTCAGCGCGGCTTGCTTTAAAATATCGACTTCCATTTCAATTTGCTTATTTCTCTTTCTTAATTCAATTAACTCCTGGTCTTCAGGACGACGATCGTCTTTCTCCTTAAAGGACCCTGTTTGTTGAAATTGTGTGATCCATCGATCTAATGCTGATGCCGTTAATTCATATTCACGAACAATATCTTGACGGCTTTTTCCATTTTCATATAAGGCAACCATTTGCTTTTTAAAATCTGTAGTAAATGTTCTTCTTTTCTTGGACATAGTAGATTCTCCTCACTTGTTATCTATTATTCTACTAGCCCTTAAGATAGCGGTTAATTAACACAAAAGATAAGGCCTATGAGGCTATAGATTTTAAAAATACAAAAAACGAAGGACGCTATAAGTCTGTCCATCTGTATATATTAAATAATAAAAGTCGTATCGACTAATGGTGAAATAAACAAATCTGAGGTATCAGAGAGTGTATTTTTCGTTATTGATACGGCTTTTTTGCGTACAAAACAACAATTCCGTTAAGGGTATCTTAACGTTGATATAGATATAACACGAATAGCAGCCATGCTACGGATTATCTTAAACTAATAAACTCGAGTGATTGATTAGTAAATAAGAGAGCCATAGTATGGCTTTTTTGTGTTCCTATTTAAAAAAGTAAACAAAACAGTTTTACTGAAAAATCAGTGAAACCTAAAAGGGTTCGACATTAATGTCGAGGGTCACCTTGGTATCAAAAACAAAGAACTTTCCGAGAAAACGGAAGGTTCACTATTAAAAAGGAGGGATGTATTTTACAACGTTTGAGCTTACTAACGCTATCAATCTACAATTCGTGAAATTTACAGTTGATAGCAAATGATAGCATTTATTTATATTGGTTTCCGAAAAAAGAGAAAACAATAATCCAGCTGGATCTATACAAAGAGGTATCCTAAGCACGCCCTCTTAAAAAATGCGTTGCGGAAATTTGAATTATGATCTTTGACAACTTTAATATGCTCAACCTTATGAGGTGTTTATTTGTACGGTTTGTTTTATGCTGCAATTTTATTTTCATGAAAGGTAGTGATGATTATGGCCAGAACACGTAGAGAAAGTATTATATTTCAGGCAAAAGCATCAATCCAAGAGATAAATAGAATAGGGACATCGAAACGAAAAGCAAGAGAAAATGGAGAACTAGGTATTCATTCATTAAAACAATATGAGCATGCGTTGTCTGCATCGATGAATTTTTTAAAGTTTATCCGCTCTACTTTTGGTATCAAAAGAATGGAAGATCTACAGGAAAAACACATCATTGCTTATTTTGATGATATGAAGGCGCGCTATTTAAGTGAAGGACATATAAGGAATGTCGAGACAGGTTTGCGACAGCTTCAAAAAGGCTATATTTTGCGCCAAGAACGGCTAGGAAGAACGGGTGATAGTTTTTCTACCACATAAAAGGTTAATCCCTTTCAGTCCGCCACTAACGAGGAACAGAGCCTATTCTGATGATGAATATAAATGTATCTTAAAACATTCAAATGGTGCAACTAAAATCGGTATTCAACTTATGAAAGAGCTTGGATTACGTGTAAAAGAAGCCGCTAATGTACGAGTAGAACACTTTAATTTAGATGGTGGCGTTCTTTACATAGTAGATGGTTAGATGGTGGTGGTATTACTAAGGGTGGCAGACATAGAAGAATACCCATTCCTATCCGCTTTCTATCCGTTCTTTATGAGGTGCTTAAAGATAAGCATGATAAAGATTGTGTCTGTAGCTTAACTAGTGGTAGCTTACAACAAAGTTTTAGAAGAAGCTGTAAACGTGGTGATGTTAATTATCATGGTCGTGGTTGTCATGGATTACGCCATGCTTACGCAAGAGAACGTGTGCAACAGTTGATAACTATAGAAGAAAAGCAGATGTTACAGAGGGTGCTTGTAAACCGTTCTAAGGGGAAAAAAGCAGACTATGGCATTCTATCTGATAAAGATAAATTTATTTTTGCTTCCATGTTAGAAAAAATGAATGTTATACATGAGGAGCTTGGTCATGGTCCTAACCGCTATGATCTAGCAGCTGTTTATATGATTGATTAAATCTATCTTTATATAAAATTAGCAAATTTTATTTTTAAATCTAAAAACATTAAAAAAAGCCAGATTCTACTACGCTAGGAATCATTGGCTTTTTTATGTCAAACAACTGTTTTATTAATTATTTTCTTGGTTTATATCCATATTGTTCCATAG
>NZ_JBALMO010000290.1:0-5075 GCF_036963345.1 Bacillus sp. JJ722 | reverse complement strand
AGTTATATGGACTGGATAACCTACAATAGCTCCTGAATTTTGACCCTTAGCTGCATAATTGTTTATTGTATCTATAGCATTTCCAGGAAAGCTGCTTCTTTTTTCATAAATATGCTCATAGTTATATGTGTCATGAAATCTAATAACTACTTTCCACGTACCATTTGACTGTTTACCTGCTGCCCATTCATATCCTATTTTCCCAATTGTTAAATAAAAATCTAATCCGCTATTTGAAATACTAGTAGCTTTACTACCTGTACCTGATACACTTGTTCTACCATTTTTATGTCCTACATCAATATTTTCAGCAATCGGTATAGAAACGTCTGTATAAAATCGTGTATTTGATAGTGCGTTTGAAGTTCCAGATCCAGCCGGACTAAGTTTTGCAGATGGATTATCTTGCAATGAATGATACATATAATTACCTGCTAAAGGTAAACTAAATGAACTTCCCATAGCAAGAGCCATAGTTCTGAATTGCGCTCGAAATTGAGATTTTGTAGATGCTTGTTCTGATGATAATTCTACTGATGGTGTTTCAAGTAATGATGTTTCAGGTAATAATGAAGAATAAAAATCATCTTCTCCTTCTCTTAATTGAGATTCATAGATTTGCTTGTCCATTTCACTTTCACGCTGTAATCTTTCAAAATCTTCTTCGGCTTTCTCTCCCCAAAAAACTTCTGAAGAATCCGCAACAAGACTTGAAGGAGTTTCATTAGTAACATTTTCAAAACCGTTATCCCATGGATTCTCTTGAATAAAATCATCTTCTGCTGCTTTTGCTGTAAAAGTACCACTTCCTACACTAATTAAAGCGACAGTCAAGATAGGAACAAACATTTTTTTAATAGAAATCATTACTCATATCCCCATTTCTTCTTTATATTTGCACTTCCCCTAGAACAATTTAACATAAATGTGAATTAAAAGGAAATTATTGAGGTTTAAGTATATGAATTTTCTAGTATTTAAATTGATTTTTATATCTTAAAAAACTAATAAACAAAGAGATTTGAACTTATATAAGTTTTTAAGAGTGTTTCTTGTAAGTTTGTAATTAAAATTGATTAAAAGGAACTAATCTTGCTAACTAGGAATAAGATTTTAGAAAAGCGTTCCTTCATAATGAAGAAAATCGCTTCATCTGGATATATCGGAGTATTTCTTTATCATTTTTTTAAATCGTTTAAATCTTGTACTCCTTTTAAGACAAAATCATCAGATATTTCATACTCTTCCTTTTTCTTCGTTAAACCTGAATCATCTAAAGGACCTGTTACTTTACCATTCTCTATTTGTATAATCCAAAATTGATAATCCTGCTCATCTGGTATTTCAGAACCATTATTACTTTTAGAGTCTTTTACCAGATTAATTTGTTTCGCAATAATATATTTATCATTCCAACCAACTTCAGTAACTTTAGCAGGTATTATAGTAGCTCCCCAACTATCTTCACCGGTTTTAGGAGCTATTGTCACATCGTGAGCAGATGTTCTAACAATTGAATAGTTACCAGGCAAATCTATATCATAATCTGCCGCTCCAGGACATCCAGTCAAAAAGAATAAACTCATAATTCCTATAAATAAAAAATAAAAATATCGATTTCTAGACATACAACCTCCAATTTTATGTTGAAATAACATCTAATATCTTCTTTTTTTCTATATTATAACATAAAAGGAATTTAAAAGAACTTAAACCAAACAAAAGTCAAATCATATGATTTATTGCATGTTTTAATTTCCACATGCTTTTTAAACTAAAGAGTTTCCAGTAACCCTTATCATTTCCATAGGAACTTTCCCGCACAATATGTTCTGATATTCTATCGGCATCATTAAAAATGACAACTTTCGATAAATTATATAAGCCTGTACCGAATGATAAGGCAATACCTATCTGTAACTGTCTGGCTAATAGAACGAATCAAATTCAGTTGGTTATATTTCTCCAATTGCAATTACTATTACCTGATCTCCTTACAATAATGCGTCTACCACATTGCCATTTACATTATTGCCAGTTTGAAAAACCTCATTAATCCCAACCTTTACCTTATTTGAAATAGGTAATTATTTACGTTATCATGATAGTAGAATGATAATTTAGGGGGAGGATAAATATGAAAAAAACTTTAGGTATAACTGCTATAATTTCATTTGTCATATCATTCGTACTATTTTTATTTTTGATAGATAATTCAACTACAACAATAGATGCAGATGGATTTTATTCTGCAGAAGAAATGAACAATAGAGATTATTTTTTTATGATTTCTAGTTATTCTATAGTAATAACTGCAATCATAGTATTAGGGGTCTACCTATTTAGTGCTATCAAGAAAAAACAAAAAAACAAATAATATACAACTTAGAAAAAGAACTCCTCCTGAACAAAATAAAAAAGTATTCATTGTTAATGGATATTAAAGATTGGTTTACATAATTATCAGATGACCCGACGTGAATTTTATTACCAAAAATGGAAATTATCTTAACAATTCAACAAAACAGCTATTACGTCGAATTGATTGTTTAAGTTCTGGAATCTTGATTGTATCACCCATTGTAGAGTAATTAACCAAATTCCTAGGAAAAACTATTTTTTTCCTAGAGGGTGTTTTATCATAGAATTTAGTAATCTACAAGACTTATTTTCTTCTCCACAATCTCTTCTTTTTGGGCTGTTTTTTAGCCAATCCAGTACTCTTTCCTATTTCAATCAAAGCAAAAATCAACCCTAATAGAGTGGCCACAGCTGTGAAAAAGTTTAAAGAAATTTTCCAATCTGACAACCATGATGGTATGCTTGACACCTTAGTTACTTCCATTGCAATAGGTATTTTGTTATCTGCTATATATTTAGCATCTTCTTTTGATATGGTATATCGATCAACCTCAATTGGGTTTGATAACATGAATCCTTCAATAAGAAATATAATTATTGTAGCTACTGCAATTAGAAGTATTCCCCATATTGCTACAGAGTACAATAGTTTTCGAAAAGAGTCGGGAGGATTTGTATTCTCTTCCATTACTTTATCCGTAGGTGATTCTTGTTTGGTTGTATTAATCTCTTTAATAAGTTCCTCTTTGAACTCAGCCAAAAATTCTTTATCTGCGAAATGAAATTTCTCTTCATTAAGTTTTTTTACTAGTTCAAGATTCTGCTTTTCAAGTTCTTCTATTCTCTTTTTGTGCACTTTCTTTTCAATCCTACTCGTCACTAACTATTCTCCCCCCCATGCTCTTGAATGATGTATAGGACTAAAGTATATCATTATATGTTATTATAGTGATGTACTATTTTGTGTTTTTTGAAAATGAAAGATTAGGAGAAATAAGAAATGAAGTTTACGAAGATAACCCCTCTCTGTGATCGAGCAAGCGATTTAATCATTCCGGTGGCAGTTACAATAGAACGTGTCGGTGATGACCTTGTACTATTCGACGTTGGTTCATGTACACTTACTTTTTCAGCGAACTTTCAAGGAACATTTAATAGATGCTCAGCAGCAAAACAACAAGAGATTATAACTGAGATTAAAAATCGTATTGAAGAAGAGTGTGAAATAGATATAAGCTGCGAGTAGAGTCGCAGCTTATATGATAGCCTATTCAATTGATAGCTTCTTCCATTCCTTCTTCTTCGAGCATTTTCAGAGTTTCTTCTTCGTGTCTACGATAATAGGAAACAGTTAAATCTTCTAATCCCTTTTTACGATCTACATGTTCATCGAAAAACATTTCGGCTGCTCGACTGATAAGATCCTCTACGTCCATTACTCCATAATTGATTCGATAATCTAATCCTCTAGCGATAATTTTGCAACATTATAAATGTATGTAAACAAATTTTTGATAAGATTAAACACCACATACAATGGAAAACCAAAGATGAAGAGTATAACGAGTTTTGGATTATACGTCATTAATTCCTTAATTTTCGTTTAACAAAATAAATAAAAAAGTGGGAAGTTTCCTACCCCCTCTACAGGTAACTCAAAACTTGTCTTTCTATAAGAACTTTTAATGATTAAAAAGTTATCTTCTACAATCCATTCCCCTTGTTTAAGATAATGCTGGATATTTGAGATTTGAAACTGATTAGCAAAAGGTTTTAAATCCACTATCAACAAATATCTCTACTTCTTCCCCTAAATCTCTATATTTACAGTTCTCAATCCCCCAAAACTCTAAAAGATAGTCTATCAATTTATAAAAATCTTTATGTGATTTAGGAATATTTAATTGGCAATAGCCTTTGAATTTGATGATTGGGCACAGTTAATCCAGCAACGAAGAATGCTATTCTTCCATATAAAGACAGGGAAATAGGTACATTTAACGATTTCAATGCTAATACTAAAAGGTACCTAGCTTTCTTAGTTTATCACTGAAGGTCGTTATAGACCTAATACCTCCTAGCTAACTGGCTTTTATTTATTTTCATTTTTAGATTCTCCATTAGTTCCTTGAATTTTGGAAATCTGAAAGATTTTTAATCTCAGAATTCGTTTGAACATCTAACGTTACATACACACTAATCACCCCAAGATTAGTATGATGAATCTAAGCAACTAAAAAAGTGCTAGACTCTGTACAAAAATGTTGCACTAGTCTGTACTTTTATTTTGCAAAACACACAATAATCAAGGTGAAGATTGAATGAATATAAATTTGGAACTTTATTTTTAAATGAAAATGAAAACTTATAATCGGAATTTTTCTATATTTTAAAGTATTTGTGGTAATGCCGAGTACAATTAGGGTTAAAGTTAAATCCACAATGTATACAATTTTTGTGAGCTAAATATTCACTTATTGATAGTTCTAGCTTGCAAACTCCACATAGTATAGCTTTTTGATTAAATTCATTTCTTTCCCAAAGTATAACATCATGATTATTTTGTTTTTCATGACATTTGTAACAAGAGTAATATTTATTACAACACTTGAATTTAATTGAAACAACATCCGCTTTGGAACTGTAATGCTGACATCTATTTTCATTGTCAATTAAACAACCAAATACATTCATTACTTATACCTCTTCTATAA
>NZ_JBALMO010000289.1:0-3308 GCF_036963345.1 Bacillus sp. JJ722 | reverse complement strand
ATATTTATGTTAGTGATAAATTACTGAAACAATTTATTTCTGACCCATTAGTTGTAAATACTGATATTATATTTAATAAAAGTTATGATCGTGTATTGAATACTCAAGTTAAAGATTTAGTAAAGAACAATAAAAATATAAGCGTATCATCAAAACTTGATCAAGCTGATAATATGCAACAATCAGAAAATAAAATGAAGATTTTAGGTGGAGGGTTATCAGCTATTTTAGCGCTAATTGGTATATTAAACTATATCAATATGATGACAAGCGGGATTCAAAGTAGAAAGAAAGAACTTGCTACTTTAGAATGTGTCGGAATGACACAAAAACAAATTAGAAAAATGTTAACACTTGAAGGATTAGGATATGGCGTTACTACACTTTTACTCGTTTCAACATTTGGATTAGGTATTACTTATTTTATATTTCAGAGCTCAAATACTTTACAAGTCGATTTCGTTTTTCCTTTTATTCCTGTGATCATGGTGTACACAATCATATTAGGATTATGCGTTAGCATTCCTTCTATTGTCTATCGATTTATTCAAACAGAAAGTATGATAGAGCGACTTAGAGGAATAGAGTAAACTTTTATGAAAGATTAATTCCTCCATTATTATATGAGCCTGTTTTGTAAAAACAAAACAGGCTCAACCATAGAAAAACTCAATGTTTTACTAGTTTTGTTTGCATGGGCATATTTTAAGGTAGTATAGGTAGGGAGATATTCAAAAGGGTAATATAAGGATATAGCTAAAGCAAATAGACTTCCATTAGAACAGATATACTTAAACAATAAAAGCGCTTATTCAAATTCATGGAAGCAGCTGAAATTAAATTTGAATATGGGCAAGAGCAAAGTGATGAACTATACATATATTGAATAAAATGACCACTTGAACTAGTTATTTAAAGCAATAACATAGAAAAACTTTTAATTTTTATTTTTCCAATCATTATAAAAACTCTTGATGGTATGATTTATTTCATTTAATGTAAGTAAAATTTAAAAAAGCATCATAAATGTAACCATTTCTCCTGTAATGTACGACAGTGCCGCAATAACTACCATCCAGAACCAAAAAAACAAACCTACTGTTCATAAATGATCCTCCTATAGACATTTAAATAATTTATTAATTGATAAAGAAACAAACTTCTTCACCCACCTGGCTCGATTACAGTATAAAAAGCGATTTCTCGTAATGAAAAATCGCACCAAGTGACATTATCTTTTCTTCAAAGTTGATTAACCAACCTTAGTTTTGGTTAGTACAACAAATAAAAAACCTAAACCTATCAATTTTCAATTGGATCACCTTCTTCAATAGCTTTTACTTTGATTTCATATTCATCCAAGTTGTTTTCTTTTGCCGCTACAGCTAAAGCATTTCCAATTTCAAATCTGCGTTCTTCTGTAAATGGTACATGTGCTCTAATATCATAAACTTCTAAAGATACGCCAGCATCATCCTAAAATGCTTCTATATCTCTCGTTTTTTCTCTGTTTCTATGTATCTTATCCCCAAAAATATCATTAAGGTTACTATTAGTATGCTTAACCCTTTAAGTATATGCTTAAATACTTTCACTTTTGTCTTTTATCCCCAATCTACCCGTTCGTATTTTAAGAATAAATAATGGCTAATTTATAAGCTCTGTTTTTGTGTTAGCTGATATTTTTGCTCCATTTTCTTGGTCAAAATAAATTATATAATCCCCTTTTGGTAAATCATCAACCGATTCATATATATTACTATAATTTTCATCAGGCTTTAAAGTTCCTTGTTTAAGAATTAAATCCTTCTTAAGATGCTGAATTTTATAATGAAATGTATTTACACCTACATTCTTAACTTGTATTTTCAAAGGAACATCTCCTGGATATTTAAACCCTATATTACTTTGACCACCTTCAGCAATTACGGTAGAGTCAACCATTATTGCTGAAGGTAATCCAGCCTTCTCTGTATGGGGATCTTTAACAATTTGTTCTTGCTTTTCAGTTTCTACTAATTCGGGTTTATCTTCAACATTCTTTTCATTTGAAAAACTGCAACCCGCAACAAATATTACCAATAATAGTATTATTAAATTATACTCAATCTTTTCTCTAGAAATGAGATTTCACTCCGTTTTAATTTAAAAAATATTCTGATATATTCATAGTAATTGTTATGTAATTATTATTCAACTCCTTTTGGTAAATGAGAAATGTTTAATACTCTAAAATATATCTGTTGTAAACTAACCTTTTTCGGATGATATAAATTCAACATTTTATGTGGACAAAAAAAAGAAGTCAAATACATGACTAATAGTGTTTGTTGTGTGTATTAAACACTAACTGAAACTTGACGTTCAGTAGAATCGGATTTCAATAGATGTTGTGCTTGTTTGTAAGCAAGCAATTCTGTATCATAATTTGATTCAACTTCATCTCTATCTCGATTAGTTTGACTTTTAATCTCATTATTTAAATTAATATCTTGACTTTTTAACTGAACATTAGATTCATTTAACACATCGCCAATTTTCTCAGTAGTTTGCTTAATACGCTCACTCAAATTAGAAATTTGATTATTTTTAGAAGTTGTTGAAAATCCATCAAGTCTAATTTCAGTTTTTAAAGCTCTCTGTTGCCATTCCATTCGATCCTTTGCTGAATAAAGTTGATTAAACTGAGAAACATTACCTGAAAGATTGAGTAAGTTCGAAAATTTTTCCATTTGAATTTCTTCTTCTGTTTTAAGCTCTTCATTCATTGATTCTTCATTGCCCTGCTCTTTTTTATCCAGATTCAAAGCTTTTTGTCTTTCTTCAATCATTTGTTGACTTATTTTCTCATCCAATGCTAATAGCTGCTCATCAAATTCTTTCATACGCTCTTTAATGATATCCATACTTGTACCCTTTTCAGTAGCCTCTTGCATAAATTGATTCTTACTCTCTGTTAATCTTTGCTTTTGTTCAAGCAATGAATCTAGCATACTATTCTTCTTCATTGCACCTATATTAGATTGCAACTGTCTACCAGCCATACTAATAGAAATAGTATCTGAATTACTTCTAATGTTTTGCTGATTCTCTCTGGTATCATTTTTAGGTACATTATAATAATTATTAGATTTTGCATAAGTCGATTCAAAAATAACTTGCATGCTGTCACCTCTATCTGCACAAACTACTCAATCTTTATGTTGTATCGTCACTTTTTTCGTAAAATTAAGAATATTTATTTACGAATTTTTTACAATTACTTATATTTACTGTCTTATTTTATCCAGTTCTAACTGGCGCTAAGA
>NZ_JBALMO010000288.1:0-5055 GCF_036963345.1 Bacillus sp. JJ722 | reverse complement strand
CTATCTGTCTGAACCCATAACTTTTCCAATCTTTTTATAATGATTTTTTTCATAATCATCTCCACCTTCCGAATTATTTAGTATTGTCATTACATAAATGGTCCGTATTGACTTATTTTCACAGCGTTTTCCTCAAAAATTTTCTTAACTCTTTGTTGATGAAGTGCCTCTTCTTTAGTCATCTTATTAAGTTTAAAAGTCACAGTAAAAAATAACATGTTGATCGTCATAACTTATCACCTCCTTTATTTCCGATACAAAAAAACCGCTAGGAATCACGTTCCTGCGGCTTTTAGGATACAAATAGTTGTCAAATTTCTCGACAACTATCCCTATATTGGCATAACAAAGCCGCAGGAAATAACATTCTCCTACGGCTGTAATGTATAAATAAAAAGAATTACAATCTTTTCATTAACAAATTTGTACACCTAATAGGTCGAATGTTGGAATATGAAATTTTGAGTGGTTAGTGCTGGGCGAATAATTAAGATTCATCATTTTCCTCGACCTCCTTTAGTTAAATTTGTTATATTGGTAAGTATATCCAAAGATTTGCAATTTGTAAACCACTTTATTTGACTTTTTATATTTTTTTATAAATTCAAACAAAACAACTATTTCCTTTTTTATTCTGAAGCGCGTTTATTTCTTGGATGCTTCTTTTCTTCTACAATAAATTAAAAGCTGATTTAATTAGGATCACCCGCTTCATTACCCAGTAGTATTTCACTGAGAATATTAATTTTGAGATTATATTTCTGATTGATATAGGTTGACAGTTTGTTACATTCAAAAAATAATGAAATTAGCGTAAATTTCAGTCAATAATAGAAAAAAATTTACGCTAAAAATACTTAATTTACGATATTGTAAAGACTTGCTACATCAAAGCCTTTATATTTATAGTAATCTAGTAACCCTAAATAAATAGCTTCAGCTGCTTTTTGGCG
Source organism: Bacillus sp. JJ722 (assembly GCF_036963345.1). NCBI lineage: Bacteria > Bacillati > Bacillota > Bacilli > Caryophanales > Bacillaceae > Bacillus > Bacillus sp. JJ722. The sequence continues at coordinate 4,102 of NZ_JBALMO010000288.1, read as the reverse complement.
ATAGGCAGGAGATGCAAGTTTTGCGTTATCTTCTTTATTATCGATAAAACCTAATTCAGCTAAGACAGCGGGCATTTTTGTACTGTTGAGCACTGCGAATTCCTGATCTGGTTTAACCTTACGATTCTTCGTATTTAATGAAACATGTAAACGTGCTTGAATGAACTCGGCTAATTTCTTGCTGTCAACGGCTCTATTTGAACTCTTTTTATATCTTATAGGTGCATTTGGATCGTAGTACCAAGTTTCAGTACCACTAGCTTTTCCATTTGCAGCGTTGGCATGTACACTAACAAACGTATCTGCATTCGCGTTGTTTGCAATTTTTGTTCGTTCTGATAATGTCGGATAACTATCAGTGGTTCTCGTATAAATGACTGTTAATGGTGTTTGTGCAAGTAAAGCTTTTAGTTTAAGAGAAACATCTAACACAACATCTTTCTCGCGTAATCCAAATCCAGCTGCCCCAGGATCTGTTCCACCATGACCTGGATCAATAACAAGTGTTTGCGAGGTAAGAGCATTTTTACCAGCTTCTGATCCATCGTCTCCACCAGTTACTGGCCCACCGCCACTTTTTGATGATAAATACGTAGTAGAAACGAAACCAACTATATTTTTACTAGTCTTTACAAGTGACCAATTACCAACAGTGTAAGCAACTGCTACACGATCATTTTTCTTCAACTTGCCGACAATATCAAAATTCGTAGAAGGACCTTTTCTCATATTTAGCGAATCTATCGTTACATATTTCGTACTGTTAAAAGTTGTTGTTGGGTTTAGTCTAAGCGTGTAATTAATAGCTCTGGCCAAATAAATAGCTGTTTCTTCACGAAGAGCCTCACGATTAGTTCCGAAAGTACCATCATCTAAACGAGTGTCAATACTTCTTGACATAATAGCTTGAGCTGCACCAGAGGCAGTATTGTCAAAACTATAATTAAAGGCTCTACTAATGATGATAGCCATTTCACCACGTGTGACATAACCATTTGGCTTAAATGAACCGTCTTTATATCCTGAGATGATATTGTTTTGAACTGCTGAATGGATATAACCTGATGCAAAGTTATTAACACCTACATCTTTAAACTTTGTTTTCTTTTGAGTTCCATCTAAACCAAGTGCACGACCTAGTAAGGCTGTAAATTCTGCACGAGTAACTTTACTTTTCGGATTGTAATACCCTTTAGCATCACCATTTACAATTTTCCCTTGAGCTAAATATGTAATCTCCTTATAAGCCCGATGGTCAGTTCCAATGTCTTTAAAAGTTGTTGTTGCTTCTGAATTACTGACTCCAGTAACTAAAATTGTAGACGCAACAACCAAGAAACATAGAAGCAATTTTGCCGCAGATTTCATTAATTACATTTCCTCCTTTTCCATTAAATTCAATCATATCACAAATTTCGACAATTTAATGGTTATTTATCCATAATTTTACTTATATTACCTATATAAAATATTTACATTACATACAAAAAAAGGACTGCTCATAGTTAGTTTTACTAATCTATAGGACAGTCCCTACCATACTATTATTATATTTTTTTGCTTTTTTTTCGTAAACCTTATTGCTTTTGAATATTACAAGGAACAATGTACTTTTTAGGGTATTATAATTATAAGTGTATATTCAGCAAATGAGAGGAACAAAACTATTACATACATAAAATTGAGAGGAAGTAAAATAATGCTTGAAGAATTTACGATCAATATATCATCTTTAAATAGAAGTAGAAAAATACGTATTCTTCTTCCGAATGACTACGAAAACAACAATAAGAAATATCGTGTTTTATATATGCACGATGCTCAAAATTTATTTCGAGATGAAGATTCTTTCTTTGGTACAAGTTGGGGAATAATAGATTGTGTAAATAAGAGTGGATTAGACCTTATTGTTGTCGGGATCGATTGTAACGGAGAAGGAACAAAACGTTTTGACGAACTGGGACCTTGGATAAGTGATAAAAAAATAAATGAAGGTTTATCCATTGATAAATCAATTAATTTAGGTGGAGAAGGAGAGCATTACATAGATTTTATTGTAAATGAATTAAAGCCTTATATTGATAATAAATATAGAACAGTAAAAGATGATACTGCTATGGCTGGGAGTTCGTCTGGAGGACTAATATCTACATATGCTATGTGTAAATATCCTTCTATATTTAAAAGAGTCGCTGCACTATCAAACGCTTATTGGTTAAGTCAAAATGAAATCGAGAACCTAGCTGAAAGATGTGACTTAACGAATGTAAAAAGGTTTTATTTTGATATAGGAACGATGGAACAAACTGCAACATTTGGACCAGATGTTTATCTTAGTTCTAACATTTCCTTCAAGAATGTAATCGATAAAAAAGGACTTAATTATCGTTTTGAAATTGTGGAAGGTGCTGAACATACTGAAACCGCTTGGCGAGAACGCTTCCCTGAAATACTTAAATACCTTTATCAAGAAAAATAAAGTTCTTTTCAACAATCGTAGGTTTTAGGAGAATAAGAAATACAGCCGTTCCTTTGTTGAAATGGCTGTTTTTTTATACCTTTTGCAAAAATTCACAGTGATTTTGTTTTGAGTTTTGGCAAATACTGAGCAGCATTTAATGGATCCTCGCTTTTCCCTCTATATTTTTACTTTGTTGAAGAAAGCTGAACCAGTATAGGTAGTTGTCTAAAAATCTGGTCGCGACCCCTTGAAACCTCACCATCCAATCCATTAACTGATTGTGATGGTTTGTGACGTGTACATACTTATTGAGATTAGACTCAATTAGCTTTACTATTCACTATAAAACTTACTTTTGTTCCTATTCCGGGTTGTGAGACAACCTTTAGTTTAACTCCATAATATTGATTCAATCTCTTTCTAATATTCTCAAGACCTACACCAGTTCTTTCTCTAATTAGTGAACTTTTATTATGAACTTGTTCTTCCATTTCATCAGATGATATTCCAATTCCATTATCTTCGACGCTTATCAATATATCATTCCCTTCTTTCATTACACTTATCTTCACATAGCCCCCTTTACTTCTCGGCATGAGGCCATGTTTAATAGCATTTTCCACTAATGGTTGAATGGTTAATGGCAAAATTTTCTCCTCAAATAATGATTCATCTACCTCCTGTATCACTTCTAAACGATTGCCAAATCTTGCTTGTTCAATATGAAGATACGCTTTCGTTAACTCCATTTCCCTACCAATATTAACGCTCTCTTCCATACCTTCAAGATCAAAGCTTTTATGAAGATATTCACAAAGAGATTCAAGAAGTTCAGCAGCTTTTTTCGAGTCATCTATATAACAAAAATACATGATTGTGTTTAATGTATTATATAAAAAATGAGGTTTAATTTGTGATTGCAAAAAAGCCATTTGAAGTTCCTTGTTTTTATCCTTCAAATCTTCCTGTTGCTGTTGAATTAGTTGTCCTTGTTGAATATTTACAACATTTGCTTTCCATAATACAAAAGATAAACATGCACTCATGGCAATGATAGCTAGCCCATTTATCCTATTTGAAATCAATATTCCTTCATGGAATTGTGTAAATCCCATAAAATAAAAGATAACACCATAACCTAATAAATAAATTAACACTGCAACAATTGGTCTAATAATAAATAAAGATCCAATTAGAATACAACCAATTAAAAATGGCATTATACTTGTGTTAGTCAACTGAGCAAATACACTTAACATAGAACCACTGATAATAATTGTACCAACCATCACATATTGTATAGAAAAAATGAGCTTACTCACATTTTTCTTTCTTTGAAAATAAAAAATTAAACTAACAATCATAATCATTAATAATAGTAAAACAAAATAAGTTGTAAAAAGGCCTCTTCGCCACTTCACTTGTTCAATAGTTTCTGGAGTTACAAAAAACAAACAATATATAAGAACTACTAAACTCACAAAAATAATTCCCATTCCAACATAATAAATTCTCTTGATATTGATTTTATTAATCTCACCGATAATGGAATTATATTGTTTTGATCTATTTAAATATGATTTTTTCATTTTTTTCAGATTTCTATTTTCCTCCATAAAAGAATCACCTCCTAGTATGAAT
>NZ_JBALMO010000287.1:1758-3502 GCF_036963345.1 Bacillus sp. JJ722 | reverse complement strand
TCAGAAATTATAAAAAAGGAGTCTTACCATTAGAAATGAGTTTGTATGGAGCATACATACAAGAGAGATTACTTTCGATGAGATATAGGTCTTCTACTAAAAAGGTTAAAATAGCTTTATCTTCTTAATACTAACTAGCCAGTATTAAGAAGATTTAAATAATTACAAAGACAACTAACTATTTTCAAATTACTTCTTAATTCCATTTAAGATTAAATCAACATAAATATCAGTAAGTTTATCTTCACTGATAATTCCCTCTGGATTAAACCAATAATAAGACCAGTTTGTGATTCCTAATATGCCAAAAGTTAAAATATCAGAATTCAAACTTTCTTTAAATTCACCCTTTTTAATACCATCTTCTATTAAATCTTGATAACGCACTTTAAATTGAGCACGCTTTGCTTTAATTTTCAAAAAATATTTTTCGTCAATATTTCTCATCTCACGAAAGAAAATACGTGCACTTCGTCTATCAGTTTTAATATTTCGAACTAACATATTCACAATCTCATATAATTTAGTAGTGCAGTCTTTAGACTGATCATTTATAATCTCTTCTTGCTTAGTAGATATTTCTTCGATAAAAGACATAGAAATGTGCTCTAATAATTCATTTTTACTATTAAAGTAATAATAAAACGTACCTTTAGTTACACCAAGTTCATCTACAATATCTTGTACAGATGTTTCTTTAAACCCTCTCACATCAAATAATAGAATGCTAGTTTCTAGAATTTTATTCCTCATATACTATCTCCTTGCAATTTTGTCGAAGTTTTCATTATTATAGCATAATGGATATTTTGATTCCTGAAATTTCAATAAATGATAAACGGTTTCAATGACAGGAGTTGGTATATTAAGTTCTTTACCTTTTTTTACGATGTAACCACAAATCGACTCTATTTCCATTGGTTTTTGATTCAGTTTATCTTGGAGCATGGATGTATTATGCTGACCAGATAAATGTGAATTTTTAAAAATACCTTCATAAATGTAATTGTCTATTGAAATGCCGAGTTTTTCAGCAACAGCAATTGCTTCTTTACACATAGATTTGGCCGTTTTTAACAAACCCTCATCAGACAAGATCTCTCCCACTCTTGTTTCTGTAGTAGCTGATAAAGGATTAAAGGATACATTCCATAATAATTTTTGCCACTTCACCTTCAATATTTCATCACTACTCTTTGCGCGTACACCTGCTTCATTAAATAAGGAAACCAGTCTATTTACATGATGAATGGCTTGATGATCTAGTGCACCTATAACTAATCTTGGTGCTAATCCAGTTTGTTTAATAACACCAGGGGCAACTATGGAAGCTTGAATATATGTAGCAACAGAAAGAATTCTTTCTTTACCAAAAACCTTACCTAATACCTCTTCATTATCTACACCATTTTGTAATGTAATAATTATTGCTTCTGGCTTTAGTATAGGTAATAACGCATGAGCAACCTCCTCAGTAGCGGTGGACTTTACACAAAATAATACATAATCAGTATTAGAAAGTGACTGATAATCATTTGAAAAGAATTTATGAACAATAAAATCTTCTCCTTCATTCTCGATTGTCAATCCATCCTTATTCATTTGTTCAAAATGATTTCCCCTTGCTAAAAATACGACATCATTTCCTGCTTTACTTAAAAATCCCCCAAAATAACCGCCAACTGCTCCAGTTCCCACGACACTAATTCTCATGCTTATGCACTCCTTTATCCCGTTCTAACTG
>NZ_JBALMO010000287.1:0-1633 GCF_036963345.1 Bacillus sp. JJ722 | reverse complement strand
ATTAAAGTTTCATTTTATTATAAGATCGCTCTGTTAGTATCAAATTTTACTTTGCTAACAGAGCTATATCAAATAATACAACTTTTTGGGGGAACGTTTTCATTTCTAATAAACTGAATAAGTTAGTTGACCATTCAATACTTCTTTATTATCTTGATTAACCGCTACAACTGAAAATATTAAAGAATTTACCCGTTTTTCCTCTATCATTGCCTTTAAGGTAATAACATCATTTAAAAAGACCATTCCTTTGAATCTAATTGAATAATCTTTAATAAATCCTTCATTATAGTGAGATGTAAAGAGCTTTGCCAAATTACCCATTGTCCACATACCGTGTGCAATAATTCCTGGCAAACCAGCTCTTTTCGCTTCTTCATCTATTGTATGAATTGGATTATAATCTCCGGAGGCTCCTGCATATTTAATTAAATCAATTCTTGTAACTGGATCTAACTTCACTTCATTTAAAGATTCTCCAACAGCATATTCTGTTAATAGTTTCATACCATCATAACCTTTCTAACAGCATCTGATATAATTACAACTTGTTTTGAAGTAAAGATGATTTGTTCATTTATATCTTCTCCTACACTATGCAGGACAAGAAAGCCCATTCTTCCATTGGCCCCTGTCTTTTCATAATAATCTTTAACCTCTGAAAAACATAGAATCTCTTCCCCTACAAGCAAAGGCCGTTCATAATGATACGCTTGTTCACCATGAATTAATCCTTTTTCAGGAAGATTTAAACCTTCAATAGTACCGTAGTCGAATACTCTCGGAAATGTTGGCGGGGCAGTATTTTGTTTGTAGCGTGATTTCTTTCCAAACTCTTCATCTATATAAATTGGATGAAGATCACCAATAGCCTCAGCGAATTTTCTCACAGCACCTCTTTCAACATTGTTTTTAATTTTCTCAGAACGATTTCCAATAACATCTGAAAACATGATTCACTCACCCCTTTCACAGTTAGTTTTTAGGACCCCCAGCAACATAAATCACTTGTCCACTTACAAATGAAGATTTTTCATCCGCGAAAAAAGTCACTGCGTTTGCAATATCCTCAGGTTTACCACTTCTTCCAACAGGAATCTTATCAACTTGGAACTTGATTAGTTCATCAAATGTAATTCCTAAACGCTTTGCTGTATCCTTTGTCATTTCCGTTTCAATAAATCCCGGTGCTACAGCATTTGCTGTAATTCCATACTGGCCAAGTTCTATCGCCAAAGTTTTTGTTAATCCTTGTAAGCCAGCTTTAGCCGTCGAATAATTCGCTTGACCGCGATTGCCAAGTGCTGAAGTTGAAGATATATTGATGATTCGACCATATCCGTTTTTTACCATATATTTTTGTGCTGCACGAGAAGCAATAAAAGCTCCTTTTAAATGTACATCCATAACAGTTAACCAATCAGAATCTGTCATTTTAAAAAGCAAATTGTCTCTAATGACACCGGCATTGTTGACTAAAATATCAACCGATCCGAATAAGTCGTATACTTCCTTCATAGCTTCTTCTACCTGATTAGCCTCGGTTACACTGGCAACTTTCGAATAAATAGAGTAACCTTGTTCACGAAATTCATTGGTTGTTTCCTGCAACGCTTCTTCATTCACATCAATC
>NZ_JBALMO010000286.1:0-5052 GCF_036963345.1 Bacillus sp. JJ722 | reverse complement strand
GTAGGGAGGTTGGCGAAGTACACTAGGAGCTGGGCGCTAGAGCTAGACATAAAGAAAAATCGTCACCGGTTCTTTTAGATTGAAGACTTCGCTACTTGTTTTACTGCAAATCGAAAAGGAACACTAGGCACTGGGACTGAACCTGAACAACAAAATTTTGACCAAAGTGTTCTTATTCCGCTGCAAATAAAAAAAGAGCAATTCGCATATATACGAATCACTCCACTATTTTATCCACCTACAATTAAAAATACGATCCCAATTAAAACAAAACATGAAGCAACTGCAATTAACACTTTGGCTAATGTCTCCACAAATATTCTCCCCTTTATACACATAAATAGGTGATGGGATTAAGAAATACCTGCTCCAATTACATAAGAAAAACCGATAGAAATAACCATAGCTATAAATCCTACAGCACGATTATCATTCTGAATTTCATCATCAATCTTAAAGCCTGGTGTAAGAAATTCAAAAATAAAATAACCAGCAACCAACATAATAAAGCCAAATACTCCCCAATATATCATATCTAGAAGACTGTCATGTTGTATAATGGCATGTCTAAAAATATTAGCAATCCCAAATATTTTCCCACCAGTTGCCATAGCAACAGCCATATTACCATTTTTAATTTCTTCCCAATTACGATATTTCGTCACTAGTTCAAAGAATGCTAGGAATACAACTGCGCAAAGAACGACTACACTACAATAGGCAGCAATATACACATACTCATTCGACCAAAATGCATCCATACGTCATTCTCCCCGCTCTTAATTTACCATTATTTAAATTCAACAATTGTAACACCACTTCCACCTTCACCAGCTTCACCAAAGCGAATTCCTTTAACAGAACGATGATTCTTCAAGTACTCTTGAACACCCTGGCGCAACGCACCTGTGCCTTTCCCATGAATAATTGATACCCGTGGATAACCTGCCAATAAAGCGTCATCAATATATTTCTCTACACGCAGAATCGCATTTTCGAATCTTTCGCCACGCAAATCTAACTCTAAGCTAACATGAAAATCTTTTCCTTTTACAATCGCTAACGGCTTTGTTTCCACTACTTTTTGCGGCTTGATAAATTCTATATCCTTTTCTTTCACTTTCATTTTCAAGATTCCGATTTGTACAAGCCATTCTTTCTTGCCAGTTTGCTCTAATAACGTTCCTTTTCCATTTACACTTAGTACCTTCACTTCATCGCCAGCTTCAAAAACATGATCTTGCTTTGGCATAGGTTGTATTTTCTTAGACAATGTCGGAGCAGCATTTTCTAATTTTCTTCTTGCCTCGATTAATTCATGCTCTTTGACATCAGCCAATTTATGCAATCTTAAATCACGAAGCTCAGAAATCACTTCTTCCGCTTCAAATTTTGCTTTCTCAACAATTTGCTGTGCCTTTTCTTTAGCCGCTTCTATTGCATGATCCTTTTGCTCATAGAACTGTACTATTTCTTTCTGTAAATCATTATGAAGCTTCTCAGCGTTACGTAAATAATCGCGCGCTTTCACTCTTTCATCTTCTGCTGCTTTACGACTTTGCTCAAGAGATGCAATCATGTTCTCTACTTTGTTTGTATCCTCTCCAATATAGCTTTTCGCATCACGAATAATACGTTCGTGTAAGCCTAGTCGTTTTGAGATTTCAAAGGCGTTACTACGACCTGGAACACCTATTAATAATTTATATGTCGGACTCAATGTTTCAACATTAAATTCTACGCTCGCATTGATGACACCTTCACGATTATAACCATAAGCTTTCAATTCAGGATAATGTGTTGTCGCAATAATACGCGCTGAACGGGCGTGTACCTCATCCAAAATCGAAATAGCTAAAGCCGCACCTTCTTGAGGATCTGTTCCTGCACCTAACTCATCGAATAGAACTAATGTATTATTATCAACTTCATCCAAAATTTCTACAATATTAACCATATGAGAAGAGAACGTACTTAAGCTTTGTTCAATGGATTGCTCATCACCAATATCAGCAAATACTTTCTCAAACACACATGTTTCTGAACCATCTAAAGTAGGAATTTGCAGTCCTGCTTGTGCCATCAACGTACATAAACCTACTGTTTTGAGAGCAACTGTTTTCCCCCCTGTATTTGGACCTGTTATAACAATTGTAGAAAACTCATCGCCTAAAAAAATGTCATTCGCAACAACTTGATCGCGATCAATTAGAGGGTGCTTCGCTTTAAATAGCTTCATGCGACCTTCATTATTCAGTTTAGGTTTAGTTGCTTTCATGCTGCTGGCATAACGAGCTTTTGCAAAAATAAAATCCATCTGTGCCATAACCGAAACATTATGTAAGAGTTCAGATGTATATTCACCAACTGTAACTGAAAGTTGGATTAAAATACGCTCTATTTCCTGTTGTTCACTTGCTCGAAGTTCCTGCAAAGTATTGTTTAGTGTAACAATAGCTTGTGGTTCGATAAATAGCGTCTGTCCTGAAGATGATTGGTCGTGAATGATTCCACCATAGGCTCCCTTATATTCCTGCTTAACAGGAATAACAAATCGATCATTACGAATTGTAATAATACTATCTGACAGCATTTTTTGAGCAGATGATGATCGAATCATACTTTCCAGCTTTTCTCGAACACGCGCTTCATTTGCACGTAATTGTGTACGGACTGTACGCAACTTCTCACTTGCTGTATCTAATACTTCTCCGCCATCACCAATTGCATTTGAAATCAGCTTCTCAACATCAAACAAGTCACATAATGTAGCCATATACTCAGATAAATGCGGAAGTTCTAAATCACCATCCAACATTTCATCAATAAATTTTTGAAGCATTCGACCTGCTTTCAAAGTAGAAGCAATTTCTTTAAGCTCATTTGGACTTAACATTCCACCAATTTTTGCTCGCTTTGCATGAGCTGTAATATCAAAAATCCCAGCTAAAGGCACATGACCTTTTAAACGAATGACAGTTGCACCTTCATCCGTTTCTTCCTGCCACCTAACTACTTCTTCAAAAGAAGGCGATGGCATTAAATCTCTAATTTTGTTTCGTCCTAAAGACGATGATGCAAATGAATCTAATTGGCCACGAATTTTATCAAATTCAAGTGACTTCATGGTTTTATTATTCATGGAGAATAATCCCCCTTACAATCCTAGTTATTTTTCTAAGTTAGTCGTTTCTTTTTAAAAATGTAAGAAATTCATCTACATTTTGACTGTTTAATACTATATCTCTTCTTAAGTGCGCTTTCATTGCTGTAGATACTCCAATACTCATATGATCAAGCATTTCCATTTTATGAGCATCTGTATTAATCATAACTTTTACACCAGCTTCTTGAGCTTTCTTCAAATATTCAGCAGATAGATCTAATCGATGGGGATTTGCATTAAGTTCAAGGGCTGTATTCGTTTCCTTTGCTAATTGAATTAACGCATCCACATCCACATCATAACCATCTCTTCGACCGATTAGCCTTCCTGTTGGATGTGCAATAACATCGATGTGCGGATTATGTAGCGCTGTTTCTAGGCGGGCCATAATCGTTTCTCGTTTCTGAGAAAAACTTGAATGAATACTGGCAATAACAATATCCAACTCTTTTAATAAATCATCATCGAAGTCAAGGGTTCCATCAGGCAAAATATCCATTTCAATACCTGAGAGTACAAGAATATCATCATATTTTTTATTATACTCTTTTATGATTTGTATTTGTTCTCTTAATCGCTCTTCTGTCAGACCATTTGCCACTTTCAAGTATTGTGAGTGGTCAGTAATCGCCATATAACGATAACCTTTTGCTCTACACGCCTCAATCATTTCTTTAATAGAGTGTGCTCCATCACTCCACGTAGAGTGCATATGCAAATCACCTTTTATATCGCCGTGATTAAGGAGTTCCTCCGGTTTATAAGAATCCACTTCTGTACCGTCTTCACGTGCTTCAGGAGGAATAAATGGTACACCAAAATGCTGGAAGAATGCTTCTTCACTTTCAAACGTTTGAACTTCTCCTGTTTCTACATTTTCTACACCATACTCACTAATTTTCTCCCCTCGTTCTTTAGCTAATTGTCTCATTCGTACATTATGATCTTTAGAACCTGTGAAATGGTGTAAGGTTGTTATAAATTCTTCCGGCTTCACCAGTCGAAAATCCACCGAAACATCATATCGATAGTCAAGTGTTACAGAAACTTTTGTATCTCCAGCTGCAATAATATTCTTTACGTTTGAAATGCTCAAAAGTTTCTCTCTCACTTGATTTGGTTCATTTGTTCCAATAATAAAATCTAAATCTTTCACTGTTTCCTTCATTCTCCGCAGACTTCCAGCTCTAGAATATCGTTCTATTTGAGGAATATTCACTAAGTACGATTCTATTTCATTAGCGATTGGCATAACAAAAGACATTGGTAAACGATCCGGTCCTGAACTTTGTTCTTGAAGTGCCACAAGGATTTTCTCTTCTGACTTTTCTCCAAAGCCTGCTAGAGCACTCACTTTCTTCTCTTCACATGCTTTCATTAATTCTTCGCGATTCGTTATTCCAAGCTCTTTATAAAGCTTTGCAATTTTTTTCCCACCTAAACCCGCTATTTGTAATAAAGGAACAAGTCCTTCCGGCACTTCAGTTTGCAGTTGTTCTAACGTTTCCGATTTACCTGTTGTGATATATTCTTGAATAACCGCAGCCGTTCCCTTCCCTATACCTGATATTGCAGTAAAGTCTTCAATTTCTTTTAAGCTACGTTGATCATTTTCAAGGCTTGCAGCCGCTTTTCGAAAAGCAGAAATTTTAAATGGATTTTCACCCTTTAATTCCATGTAAAGCGCTATTTGTTCTAATAACTTTATAATATCTTTCTTATTCACTGTCATTTATAATCACCCTTTTCATCGGATTCCTATTTTATAATAACGATACATTTGTTCATAATAATTCACAAGTGGCTCAAAATAAAAAAGCGAAAGCCGCGCCCGTTTAACGCCGTATGAGACTTACGCACTTCGTAAGAGATAAAGGAAACACGAA
>NZ_JBALMO010000285.1:0-5655 GCF_036963345.1 Bacillus sp. JJ722 | reverse complement strand
ATTAGAACAAGGGCTTATTTTAGTCCTTGTTCTTTTTTTGAAATACCAGCATATGATATATATATTGGAGAAAAAATTTGCCTTTATTATTGTACTTTTTGGGAATATTGCAATTGTAATTGTCTCAACTCTTCAGAAGTTGTTACAATAGAGAAAGGCGTAAAGCGAAAATCAGATAAAAGAGGAAATAAACGTGAATATTTTACACATATATAATGACTTGAAAAAACTAATGAATGAAGAAAATGTATATCAAAATGAACCTTTAATGAAGTATACTTTTACAAAAACAGGTGGGCATGCTGATTTATTGGTATTTCCAACTTCTTACAATGAAGTTGAAGCTATTTATAAGTATGCGAAGCAAAACAATATTCCTTTAACAATTCTAGGTAATGGTTCTAATCTTATTATTAGAGATGGTGGGATTAGAGGGATTGTAATGATTCTTACGAAACTAGATCAAATTTTAGTTAATGGTAATCGAATTATTGCTCAGAGTGGTTCTACAATTATTGATGTTTCCCGTACTGCTCTTGCTCATCATTTGACAGGGCTTGAATTTGCTTGTGGTATTCCAGGTACAGCTGGAGGGGCTTTATATATGAATGCAGGAGCATATGGTGGTGAAGTAAAGGATGTTTTAGAAAGTGCCATTGTTCTTGATGAGGAAGGCAATTTACAAACATTATCAAGAGATGATTTTGGTTTTCGTTACCGTACAAGTGCGTTTGCCAAAAAAAATTATTGTGTGCTTGAAGGAACGTTTCTTTGTGAAACAGGTGACTCAGTAAGTATTAAGGCTAAAATGGATGAGCTTACGTATTTACGAGAGTCTAAGCAACCTCTTGAATACCCATCTTGTGGAAGTGTGTTTAAGCGTCCGCCGGGACATTTTGCAGGTAAACTTATACAAGATAGCAACTTGCAAGGAGTGCAAATTGGCGGCGTGCAAGTTTCAACAAAGCATGCAGGCTTTATGGTTAATGTAGATCAAGGTACCGCAAGTGACTATATCGAATTAATTCAACACGTTCAAAAGACAGTATATGATAAATTCGGTATCCAATTAGAAACAGAAGTAAAAATTATTGGAGAAAACTAATTTTAAAGAAAAGCACCTTTTCACAAAATATGTGAGAGGTGTTTTTTTATTTGTAAAAAATCGTGTATCAAAAATTGCGAGTATGTAACTTAATGTGCTAAATTTTTACGCTTTTGTTCTATTGTATTACATGTTTTTTGCGTGATGTTGTGGAATGCTGGAGAAATTCTCGAAATTTGTGTAAAGGGGATATGAAAGTGGAAAAAGAATACTAAAATCAGTGGAGAAAAGTGGGGGGATGTGGTACTCTTATATAGAGAAAGTGGGGGTAATGATATGTTCCTGGGAGAATATTACCATAACATTGATGTTAAAGGACGCTTAATAATTCCTGCTAAATTTAGGGAAGCATTAGGGCAAGAGTTTATTATAACTCGCGGTTTAGACCAATGTTTATTTGGGTACTCCCTTGAAGAATGGGTACATATTGAAGATAAGCTAAAAACACTCCCGCTTACGAAGAAAGACGCTCGTGCATTTACTAGGTTTTTCTTTTCAGGTGCAACAGAATGTGAGCTAGATAAGCAAGGCAGGATTAATATTCCAATGCCGCTAGTCCAATATGCTAAGCTTGAAAAGGAATGTGTGATTTTAGGAGTTTCCAATCGAATCGAGATTTGGAGTAAGTCTCAATGGGCAGACTATTCTACAGAATCAGCAGAAACTTTCGCTGATATAGCTGAGAATCTGGTCGGATTTGACTTTTGAGCTTGCTGTTGAATTCACAATATGCGTAATAAAGCGACTATTAATATCGATTGGAGTTGAACGTTTTTGTTTAAGCATGTAACAGTTCTTTTGAAAGAAACAGTTGATGAATTAAATATTATACCTGATGGCATTTATGTGGATTGTACTTTAGGTGGAGCAGGTCATAGTGAATATGTGCTATCACAGCTTTCAGATCAAGGTAAACTATTTGCATTCGATCAAGATATTACTGCGATTGAGAATGCAAAAGAGAAACTAAAGTCTTACGGTCTTAAAGTCGAATTCATCCAAAGTAATTTTAAATATATTAAAGAAGAGTTAAACGCTCGAGGAATCCATCAAGTAGATGGTGTTTTATACGATTTAGGTGTTTCATCGCCACAGCTTGATACACCTGAAAGAGGATTTAGCTATCAACATGACGCACCGCTTGATATGAGAATGGATCAAGATGCTACATTTTCTGCATATGACGTTGTAAATAATTGGTCATATAATGAACTAGTGAAAATTTTCTTTCAATATGGAGAAGAGAAATTTTCTAAGCAAATTGCTCGTAAGATTGAAGCGCAAAGAGCGATTAAACCAATTGAAACAACTTATGAACTCGTGGAATTAATTAAAGAAGGAATTCCTGCACCTGCTCGTAGGACAGGTGGACATCCGGCTAAACGAGTATTTCAAGCGATTCGAATAGCTGTTAATGACGAATTGAAGGTATTTGAAGAATCACTAGAGCAAAGTATCAGTCTCCTTAAAAAAGGTGGCCGTATTTCGGTAATTACCTTCCATTCATTAGAAGATCGTATTTGTAAAAGTGTCTTTAAAGAAAAGAGTGATTTACCTCCACTACCACCTGGTTTACCTATTATTCCAGAAGAATTTAAACCAGTATTAAAGTTGGTTAAAAGAAAGCCGATATTACCTAGTGAAGAGGAATTGCAAGCTAATAATCGAGCCCGATCAGCAAAATTAAGAGTTGCAGAGAAACTATAAACCAAAGATTAAATATGTGGAGGGGAAATATTTGAGTATGTTAGCACGAAAAATCGCAACAGATAGGCAACAAACCCAGCAACCTCAAACAGCCGTTACAAAGGTACTAATCCCCAAATCGAAGATCACATTAGGAGAGAAAATACTTTTTGTTGCGTGTGCGTTAATTTTTACAATTATTTCAGTGAAAATCATTTCAAATCAATATAATCTATATACCGTGAATCAAGACATTCAAAAGTTACAAACAAGTGTAACAGAACAGGTAAAAGTGAATAATGATTTAAATGTCGAAGTAAGTGAATTAAGTCGCTACGAAAGAATTTGGGAAAGAGCATCTAAACTTGGTCTTAAATTAGATGAAAACAATGTTAAGGTTGTGCAAGACTAATGTATATCAAGAACAAAAATATGAACATTGGAGCAGCGATACTATTTATATTGTTCGTTCTGCTCTTTTTTGTTGTAGCTGGACGCTTTATTTACATTCAAGTAACGGGACAAGTCGATGGGGAAGTATTAGCCACTAAAGCGCAAGAAAAAACTTTGAAACAAACAGGGATTGAATCTTCCAGAGGAAGTATTACGGATCGAAACGGTTCTGTTTTAGCCGAAGATACTTCCTCATATACGCTAATTGCTATATTGGATAGTAATATGACGATTGATGAAGATAATCCTCAGCATGTTGTTGATCCTGAAAAAACAGCAAAGCAATTAGCGAAATATATAGACATGGACGAAGAAAAGATTTTAAAGCAATTAAAAAAGAAAGACGCGTTTCAAGTAGAATTTGGAGCAGCAGGTCGTGGACTTTCACATGCTACGAAAAAGAAAATTGAAGCATTGAAACTTCCAGGCATAACGTTTAATAGAGATACGAAGAGATATTATCCGAATGGTGTGTTTGCTTCACATGTAATTGGTTATGCGGAAAAACAGTATGATGAAGAAACAAAGACGGAAAGTGTACAAGGTAAGTTAGGCCTTGAAAAATCATTACAATCTAAGTTAGAAGGTACAGACGGAAAAGTAAACTATGAAAGTGATAGATGGGGCTTTTTAATTCCAGGTAAAGAAGCGAAAGTAACGAAACCTGAAAATGGTGATAATGTACAATTAACACTTGATAAAAAAATTCAATCTTTACTAGAGGAATCTTTAACTAAGGTACAAAAAACGTACAAACCAAAGAAGTTAATTGCCATTGTATCAGATCCTAAAACAGGGGAAGTATTAGCGATGAGTCAACGTCCAACATTCCATCCTAATACGAAAGAAGGATTGGGTGAGACATGGAAGAATCTTGCCATTGAAGAGAATTTTGAACCTGGTTCGACAATGAAGGCTTTTACATTAGCAGCAGCTGTTGAAGAAGGTGTGTTTCAACCAAATGCTTGGTTTGAATCAAAGCCATATCATATTCAAGGAAGCTATATAAAAGACCATAGTGGTATTACTCCTGGTAAATCGATGACGTATTTACAAGGTGTACAGCGTTCGTCAAACGTTGCTTTTGTGAAAATGGCACTTGAACAGCTTGGTGAGGAAAAGTTCCGAGAATACTTAACGAAATTTGGTTTTGATGAACCTACGGGCATTGATTTACCTAATGAAGTTGGCGGTAAAATCCTTTATAACGAAAAAGTAGAAAAAGCAACAACAGCGTTTGGACAAGGATCAGTTGTAACTCCTATTCAGCAAATTCAAGCTTTTTCTGCGATTGCTAATGAAGGAAAGATGATGAAGCCGTATGTAATAGATGAAGTTACGGATTCGAAAGGAAATGTAGTTGAAAAAACAAAGCCAACCGTAGCCGGAGAGCCTATTTCCGAAGAAACAGCCAAAACTGTATTAGGTTATTTAGAAACGGTTGTATCGGATGAGAAAGGAACTGGTCAAAAATACGCAATCGATGGATATAAGGTTGCAGGTAAAACAGGTACAGCGCAAATACCTGGTCCAAATGGGAGATATTTAACAGGTCGTAACAATTACTTGTTTTCATTCCTTGGAGCGGCCCCAGCAGATGATCCGCAACTAATTATGTATGTTGCTATGCTGCAACCTGAGCTACCATACGATAAAACAGGTACAGATGCTCTTGCAGAAATATTTAATCCTGTAATGAGTAATAGTTTGCGATATTTAAATATCAAACCAGCAAATGTAACTAAGAAAACGACAACGAAAATAAAAGATTACGCTGGAATGTCAGTGAATGAAGCGTCAGCAGAGTTGAAAGAGCTCGGATACGAAGCGGTTGTACTAGGTGAAGGAGAAACGATTGTCCAACAAGCACCAGCTGCTGATGCTATGCTAATACAAGGAGAAAAGGTAGTATTAAAAACCCGGGGTCCAACGAAAATGCATGATTTAACCGGTTGGTCGCTACGGGATGTTATGAAGGTTGTTAATTTAGTTGGACTGGATTTAAATGTAAGTGGTAGTGGTTACGTAAAGAAACAAAACATTAAAGCAGGTGAAGATATTTCGAAAGGGGAATACTTCATAATAGAATTGCAACCGCCAGATCCAAAGGAAAAAACAGAAATTAAAAAAGGTGAAGACGAAGTTTATGATTAGCTATAAAAGAGATAGTCTTTTAGGATTTAATTCTTGAGGCTATCTCTTTTTTTCTTTTTACTCGTTTTCAAGGAGAAGGAAGTTTCGGAGCTAACCGGTCGCTTTCGCTTTTCTTACTGTCTAGCTCCAGCGCCCAGCTCCTAGTGGACTTCACCAATCTCCCTACGATAAGTCAGCATCGACTCGCTTGTCAGCTCTTCGTGTTTCCTATATCTCAGTCGGAGGGCTCCAGTTGATACGGAGCTAAACGGGGCGCT
>NZ_JBALMO010000284.1:0-4455 GCF_036963345.1 Bacillus sp. JJ722 | reverse complement strand
TTTTTTCCCGAAAAAAAGACTCCCACTTCAAAACGAAATGAAAGTGGGAGTAGTTCCATACTCATCTGATAATATCTCTCTTTAGTAGCTTGATTTCTTTGGGATCAATTTTATCCAGCATGAACAGCCCTATTCTATTTACTTTTGTTTCGATTACCTCAAATTCCTGCTATTCAACCTGTTACGCACATGAAAAGTTACCTTTGTTCCTACATCTGACGCACTTGTGAAATGAAGTCCTGTTCCGAAGTGCCGTTTTAATCGCTGATCCGTATTTATCAATCCGACTCCTGATCTGCTATCTGCTTTTCTTTCTAATATTTTTTGTAATTGAACGTCGTCCATTCCGATTCCATCGTCTTCAACTGTTATCTCTGCATGCGTTTCATATACAGAAATCCGAATAACAATCTTCCCCCCGCGAGTGCGCTTCATTACACCATGTCTTATTGAATTTTCTACTAGAGGCTGGATCGTAAGGAATGGGATTTTTAATTCCTCGTAGTCATCTATCTCCCAAATAACCTGCAGCCTTTCTCCAAACCGCACCTTTTCGATATATAAATATGAGCGCACTAGACTTAGCTCCTCTTCGATCGGAACAAGGCCATCCATATTTTGGAATTGAAATTTATTCCTCAAAAAATTGCTGAACTCATCGAGCAAATCACGCATCTTATCCAAATTAATTTCACTTAAAGCTGCTACAGAATTTAATGCATTAAATAAAAAATGTGGCTGGATTTGCGCTTGCAGCCATGCAGCTTCTAATCGAATTTGTTCCCGAACGGATTGTTTAATCGTTGTTAGCGCCTCAATCCGTGATTTTATTTCCATAGCTTCTACCGGCTTCGTCACATAATCGTTTGCTCCCGCCAAAAAACCACTCTGGATATCTTTCGGTTGGCTTCTTGCGGTAAGGAGCAGAACAGGAAGCTCTGTGAGTGTAAACCGCTCGCGAATCATTCGTGTCAACTCATAACCTGACATCTGCGGCATCATAATGTCAGAGATGACTAGGTCCCATTCCTTATTATCCAGTACAGCCAACGCTTCTTTACCGCTCGTTACCATCGTTATCTCATATTCGTCCGGTGGTAGTATTGCTTCAAGCACTTGAAGATTAACAGGATCATCATCAACAATTAATAGGAGCGGACGCTCACGATTCATTTCTAATAAAGTTGTTTGTTTCGTAGCTAGTGGGATTTCTACTTTTTCCAAATCGACTGAGGAGGCTATTTCTTGAATCGGCATGGATTGTAAGACGAACTGTTCGATTGAGTTCGAAACATCATCCTCAACCTCTGCATTCATCCCTGCCAACTTTAACGAAAATGTAAATTTTGAACCTTCCCCGAGCATAGAGGACACATCTAACGTACCTCCATGAAGATCAACCAGTTGCTTGCTTATACTTAAACCTAACCCAAAGCCACCTTCAATCATTGTCTCACTCGCACTTGCTTGCTCATACGGACTGAATAGGCGCTTAAGCATGTCCTCATCCATTCCGATCCCTGTATCCGTAATAACAATATAAGCTCTTCCGTCCTTTTCAAAAGCTTGAATCGAAATGATCCCTTCGTTCGTATATTTCACAGCATTGTGAAGTAAATTGAAAACAATTTGAATAACCCGATTTTCATCCGCATGTACGGGAGGAAAATCTTCAGGAATTTGATTTACAATTTTTACAGACTTCACTTCTGCATTTAATTGCAGCATATCAAGTACTCCGGTCACGATTGGCTGAATACTTATGGCTTTTTTGAGTAGACGCGGATTGCCTTCCCGTAAACTCATCACATCAATCAAATCGTTTAACATTAATGTCAGCCGACGTCCTACAGATAAGACCGTTTCAAGCTCTTTGATACTCCGTTCCTTCAACAAATGTTGTTCCCTTTTTAAAACGGATTGTGAAATGTTAAGAATGCTGTGTAGCGGATTTTTAAATTCATGTGAAGTGTTTGCCAAAAATTGATCCTTATGATCATTCATTCTTTGCAATGTTACAGCAAGTTCCTTTGTATTAGCATGCATGTTAAAATAATCTTTAAACCATACAGATGCTAAACAACCCATCGCAATAATCATATCGAACGGATAATAGACAAGACTTAAACCACTTTCCTCCCAGAATACCGACCAAAGAAAATGATGAACCAGCGCAAGAAACGAAAAAAGCAACAAAAGATTGCCCTTTATATCTTTGATTACTTTTTTATAGAGTGCAATAATCGTGATCCCTGCAGCAATACCAACCAATAGATAATAGACCGGGAAGAGCATAATCACCTGATCGGGATCTAAAAGCAACGTGATGCCGGCGGTCCCTAAGCTCATTACCGTATATACAGGATACATCCTGCTCCAATAAGGGAATTCACGATGATTCGTACACTTCAATAAAGCATAGGCTCCCATAACGAGAGCAGCATTAGATAGCCGAAAATCCCAATCAGTGCCGATATAAAATAATTGATGGAACAACTTCTCATCAGTACTTAGCACGCTAGTAAGTGTTATACAAAACGTTAGCAGAGAAAAATAAAGCAGCTTCTTTTCCTTATTTCCGAGTAAAAACAAAATAAACGCATAGACAGCATGCATAAAAAATATAAGGGCTGCCAGAAGATGCATCGAAATGGAAGCTTTCATTTCCGTTGTAATGGCTTCTTCAGAACCAAATTTAATGGATCGGACAATGCCGCTACTACGGCTGTCCACATAATTTGCCGCTTGAATCACTAGATCGATTACGCCGTTTTCGTCTGCTGTAAAGGATGTGGAATAAGGCAGGTTCTTCGCAATGTATTCATCCTTCGATTCCGCCACCCGCCCGGATTCAGCAAGTAATCGGCCATTCACATATACTTCTGATGAAGTGCGAACGCCGTATACACGAATACTATAGTTCAGGTCCTTTTCCGGATTTACATAAAGACGCAAGCGATAAGAAGCAAATCCATATGGAGCTGACTTGTCGGCATGCAAAGCTTCATTCCATCCTCCTGGAACCTGAATAAGCTCTGGCTCACTCTCTCCTGATACTTGTTGCCGACTATCATCCATCAACAACTGCGACGGATAAAACTCCCATTCTCCATCAAGCAAGAGAACGTCGCCATCTTCTGCGTTCCAATCGCGCAAATCGATCTGCCCGTTTTTAATCGACACCTGTTTTTGGTTATGAAACAATTCCATCCACAACATACGCGAACCGGATAAGATGACTAATACTAACCCTAGTAATAATAAAATATGGCTCTTTTTCATTTGGTATTTTGGTGAATCATGTGCCAAGAAGTTCCTCTCCTACTCATTTTCTTCTAAGGTTCCATATGGTTTCACCTATATTTTACCACATAAAGCGTAACAGAGACACGAACGATTAAGATGTCGTTATGTCAATTTACAGACATAACCACCTAGTAGAATTTGGTTATTCACATCGGGAATAAAAAATAGAATGAACAAAGTATGTCCTTCGTTCATTCCCTCATGAACTGCATAATCTTACTACACTTTTACTTCTGCTATTTTCTTTTAGGGGTACCGCCAGCATTTCGGAAAAAACCCACGCTAAGCAAATTTCGACAGAAAAAGAGCCGGGTTTTACCCCGTTAAGAGTAAACCGGCTCTTTTTTATGTAATGGACGCAAGTTACGTAAGCTTGAATTATATGCTACATCAAAATTATATTCACCTAGAAAGTTTATGTGCTCCCAACCTAATGGAGACACGTGAGGCATTAAATCTTCCCTAAATCCCCCCTTTTTTTTGAGTTCTTCAATAGCTTTCTCTAAATAAACCGTGTTCCAAACACTAATGTCATTGATTATGATATTGAGTGCACTTGCTCGTTGTAATTGATCTTGGAGAGCGCGTTCTCTAAATTCACCAATTTTTCCAAAAAATATAGCTCTGGCAAGTGCATTCACAGCTTCGCCTTTATTTAAACCTCTTTGTATACGTCTTCTCAAAGTTTTACTTGAAAGGTAATCCAAGGTAAATATCGTTTTTTCTATTCTTCCCATTTCTCGAAGCGTTTTTGCAAGCTTATTCTGTCTTGCGTAAGAACCTAATTTCCCCATAATTAATGCTCCAGAAACCTTACCTGTCCTTACAGAGTACGCTAAACGTAATACATCATCGTAGTTTTCTTGAATGACCTTTATATCTATCTTGCCTCTAAGAAGTGCTTGTACATCAGGGTATTCTTGAATGCCATTTATAGTAAATAATTTAGTATCAGCTAAATCACGAAGACGAGGGGCAAAACGAAATCCGAGTATATGAGTTAAACCAAATACTTGATCAGTATACCCAGCAGTATCTGTATAGTGTTCTTCAATGTTAAGATCTGTCTCATGATGTAGTAATCCATCAATGTCATGTTCAGCGTCACGAACATTTGTGTTAATTACTTTTGTATAAGAAGAAGAGAAC